>CAZLBQ010000025.1:0-23544 GCA_964557745.1 uncultured Anaerolineales bacterium | reverse complement strand
CATGTTCATGCCCAACATGCCGGCCGACGTACGGCAGACCGAGACCATGACGCCCGGTTTCCGCATCGGCGACCAGGCCCAGGTGGCCGGTGAGTTGGTCTACCACAGCAACATCCCGGCGGTGGTCGCCCCGGCGGCGCAACTGGTCGGCGGCATTCAGCAATTCCCGAACGAGGCGGCGGCGCGCCAGCAGCAGGCCGCGCAGCAAGCGGCTGAGATCGCGGCCAGCCCCACGACGCGGCTGCTCGACTTCCTGCGCCAGTGGGTGACGCTGCTCATCATCGGCGGGCTGCTCGTCTGGCTGGCCTGGGCCATCACCCGCCACGCCGCCGACTTCGTGGCGACGCGCCCTCTGCCGAGCTTCGGCTGGGGCCTCGTCACCCTCATCGGCGTGCCGCTCGTCTTGTTCATCATCGCCGTCGTCTCGTTCATCCTGCTGGCCTTCTTCGGCGTCCTGACGCTGGGCGGGCTGGCGGCCTTCGGCTTCGTCGGCGGCATCCTGACGGCGGGAGCCCTGCTGTTTGCCTTCTACACCGCCGTCGCCTGGGTCAGCAAGGTCATCGTCGGGCTGGCGATTGGGCGGCTCCTGCTGGCGCGCCTGGCCCCCCAGTGGAGCGACAGCCGCGTGTGGCCGATGGTCATCGGCGTGAGCCTGGTCGCCATCGTCCTCGCCCTCCTGGGCCTCATCCCCTTCGTGGGCGGCCTGTTCAGCCTGCTGATTACCATTGTCGGCCTGGGCGCCCTCGCCCTGACGATCTGGTCCGAGCGCGGCCGCTTGCGGCCTGCTCAGGCCCTGCCCGCGCCCGCGCCGGTTCCGGCGCGCTAGCGTCCCTCTCCCCACGGCCCGTCGGCGCTCTGCCGACGGGCCGTGGCTTTACCCTGCCAGTGGCTATTCTTGCGCTGGGCGTCAATTGGGGTTACAATTCGGCCCTGAACGGCGGGCGTCCCCACCGACTCCAAGACTGCCGCCGAGGAGGGATGGTATGGCCACCCAGTGGGATGAAGCATGGGCTGTGGCGCGCTCGGCAGACGAAATCGACGAGGCGATCCTGAAGTTAGGCCGGGAGATCTCCCTGGATTATGTCGGGAAGCGTCCTATCCTGCTGCTGACGACGGCGCGCCTGTCGTCGGTCCTCTTCTTCTTTGGCGCGCTGGGCCGCGCCATCAATCCGGGCCTGCCTTTTCAGATGGGTCTGGTGGACCTTGTCGAGGCCGACGGCCAGCGCCGCCTCGTGTACCTGGACGGGGTGGAGAAGCTCGTCCCCAACGCGCACGTGATTATCGCGCGGCCGCTCATGAGCACCGGCGAGACGATGGCGTTCATCAAGCGTGAGCTGGAGGCGGCGGGGGCCAAGTCGGTGAAGACGTGTGTCCTGCTGGACAAGACGTGGCGCGAGTCGGTCATCCACGCCGACTACGTCGGCTTCCCCGCCACATCGTCCGTCTTCCTGGCGGGCTATGGCTTTGACGACGGCAGCGGCAAGGGCCGCCTGCTCGACCACCTCGTCAAGAGCGAAGAGCAGAAACAGTAGGCGGAAACAAACGAGAGGTGGGGAGGGTCGGCCAGCCCTCCCCACCTCTCATTTCCCTCAGAACAACCGCCCCGAAAAGATCAGGAAGCCCAAGAACACCGCCTGCACGGTGACGGCGATGGCCGCCACCGTCCACAGCGGGCCGCTGCCCCACACCGTCCGCGTTTTGGCCCAGCGCGCGAACCACTCGTAGCCAATCATCAAGCCCGCGTGGTACAGCCCATAGACGATGTAGTGGAGCTGCGGGCCGTGCCACAGCCCCATCAAGCCGAAGAGCAGCAAGTAGCCCACCGACGACGCGACGTAGCGGTCCGTGAACCACTTACGCTTGGTCGCCGTCAGCAGGAAGCGCATGTAGACGTGGTCGCGGAACCACGTCGACAGCGTCATGTTCCACCGCGCCCAGAAGTCCTTAATGTCACGCGCCAGGAAGGGGCGGTTGAAGTTCTCGGGCGTGTGCACGCCAAAGACCAGGCTGACGGCGATGGCGAACGCGGTATAGCCCGCGAAGTCGAAGAACAGGTATAGGCCGTAGCCGTACATGTAGCTCACTGTACTCAGCGCATCGCTCCCTGTGAGCGGGTCGAGCCAATAGCGCTGGATGAGCGCGGCCAGGATAAACTTGTAGAGGAAGCCGCGAAACAGGCGCTGGACGGCGGCGTCGAGGTCGGCCAGGAACTCGGCGCCATTCCGCGTGTGGCTCCAGTCCTTCTCGAAGCGGCGGAAGCGGTCAATCGGCCCCGACGACAAGGTGGGAAAGAAGAACAGGTAGGCGAAGAACTGGGCGAGGCTCAGGCGCTTGAGCAGCTTGTCCTGGCCCAGAAAGACGAGGTCCAGGGCGCGAAACGTGACCCACGAGATGCCCAGGAAGCCAAACTCGTCGCCGGGGGCGACCACCGGCGTGAGCTTGGCGGCGATCAGTGGCAGCAGCGACAGGCCGAGCGCGGCGTAATACGGCCAGGGCGAGGCGACGCGCGGCCGCAGGCGCAGGAAGGCGAAGGTGATAGCCGCCTGCCAGATGGCGTAGCCCGCCACCAGCCACAGTTCACGCATGGCGAGGGACGGTGTGAGTTGCAGCGGCGCCCAATACTGGACGACGAGCATCCCCAGCGTCGCCAGCAGAATCCACACCCGCCCGAAGCGCAGGCCGAGCTTCGGGATAAAGACGGGGACGACGGCGTAGAGCAGGATGCCGAAGTAGCCGAACTCGGCGTAGGGAATCATCCGAGCGTCTCGGCCAGGGCGCGGCGGTCGGCCTTGCCGTTGGCGGTCAGGGGGAAGGCGTCCAGGTAGCGAAACTTGTACGGCAGCATGTACGCTGGCAGGCGCTCGGCCAGGGCGGCCTTGAGACGCTGCGTCGTGGCGAAGGCGGACTCAGTCGGCGGCGCAGCGAGGACGACAAACGCCGCCAGCGACTCGACGCGGCCGTCCTTCATCACAGGCACGACGACGGCGTCCCGCACCTCGGCCAGCGCTCGCAAGTGCGTTTCAATGTCCCCTAACTCGATGCGGTAGCCGTGCAGCTTGACCTGGAGGTCCAGGCGACCCTCGAAGAACAGCAGACCGTCCTGGAGGTAGCCCCGATCGCCCGTGAAGTAGGCGCGCTGGCCGTCGATGACGGCGAAGGCGCGCGCGTTCAGGTCGGGGCGGCCCAGGTAGCCCGGGCTGACGTGCGGCCCGATGATGACAATCTCGCCGCGCTCGCCACCAGGGACGGGCCGGCGCTGCTCGTCGACGATGAGGAGGCGGCCGTCGGGCTTGACGTAGCCGACCGGCAGCGGGTTGAAGCGGTCCAGCACGGCGCGGTCGATGCGGACCGACGTTGCGGCGACCGTCGCCTCCGTCGGGCCGTAGGTGTTCCACACCTGGGCGTCGGGGAAGCGGTCGAGCAGTTGGGCCGCCGTCTCCGGGGCCAGCGTCTCGCCGCAGAACAGGAAGCGGCGGACAGCGGGCAGCATCTCCGCCGTG
Organism: uncultured Anaerolineales bacterium; assembly: GCA_964557745.1. Classification (GTDB taxonomy): domain Bacteria; phylum Chloroflexota; class Anaerolineae; order Epilineales; family JAHCIE01; genus JAHCIE01. The sequence continues at coordinate 20,044 of CAZLBQ010000025.1, read as the reverse complement.
AAGCGCCGCTCGACCAGGCACAGCTGAGCGAAGGAGGGCGTTGAGACCCAGACGGTCACGCCGCTGGCGGCCAGCGCCTGGTACAGTTGGCGCGGGTTGGCGAGGTCGTCACGGGTGAGGCTGACCAGCGTCCCGCCACTGGTCAGGCTCAACATAAGGTCCATCACGGACAGGTCGAAGGAGAAGGGCGCCTGGTTGAGAAAGGTTTCGGCCCCCTCGCGCGGGACCTGCTCGCCCACCATCCAGTCGACAAAGCTGGTCAGGCAGGTCAGGGTGATGACAACGCCCTTCGGCTCGCCCGTGCTGCCCGACGTGAAAATCGTGTAGTACGGGTCGTCCGGGCCGATGCAGGTAGCGGGCGCGGGGTCCGTACCGTCCGACAGCCGCTCGACCTCGTCCGGCGTTAGGGTCAGCGCCGCCCCCGCCCCCGCGATGATGCGCTGGACCCGCGCCTGAGGGAGGCTCGTGTCCAGGGGGATGTAGGGATGGCCGGCTTTGACCGCCGCCAGGAAGGCGACGAGCATCCCAGGTTCCTTGTGCCCAACCACAGCGATGGGCGAGCGGTCGGCGGGCAGCGTGTCGGCCAGATAGGCGGCCAGGTGGTCAGAGCGGCGCTTGAGGTCGGCGTACGTCAAGCGCCCCTGCGGGCTGACGTGGGCGAGGCGGTTGGGAGCTAGAGCAGCCCAGCGGTCGATGCGGTCGAGGAGATGCATACCGCGTCCCCTAGAACCCCTGGTAGATGAAGGGCGGCGTCGAGAAGTCGCCCGGACCGTACATCAGCAGCAGGGCGATGAGGATGGCGAGGTAGTAGAGGACGAGCACGGCCAGCCGCAGCCACGGATTGGCGCGCAGCGTCGCATAGGTCGTCAACAGGCGATGACGCATTGACTGCTCTCAGTCTTGCGGCGGAGTCGCAGGCGGCAGCAGTTGGTAGACGACGTCGAGCGGCTCGTCGTGGTAGAAGGCGTCGAGGGCGCGGTTGAGGATGAGCCAGCCTTTGGGGCTGGGGTGCGAGGCGCGGTCGACCGAGAAGTACTCCTCTCCCTCGTAGCCCGACAGGTCCAGGAACCGCGCGCCGTGGGTCTGCGCCAGGTCACGCATGCGGCGGTAGTACGCCTCGCGCCCGGCCGCCGTCGTCCCCAGGAAGTCGTAGTAGGCGCCGGGGAAGGGGGGAGTGATGAGGAGGGTGTCGGCGTCCATGTCATGCAGCGCGCGCAGCAGGGCATCCAGCGCGGGCCAGGCCTGCGCCGAGTCCAGTTGCTGGCGGAGCAGGTCATCGCTGACGCTGCCCTGGCGCGCCAGCAACTCCTTGCCGTGGTCTTTCCAGTATTGCGTCTCGAAGCCAAACGGATTGTTCTTGGCGTGGCTGCGCGCGCGGCGGTCGGCGTCGGCGAGCAGGGCGGGCCAGGGGATGGTCCACTCAGTCCGCGTGTCCGGCTGTTCGAGCGTCCCGAGCTTGCTGCGCAGGAAGGTGACCGCGTGCCACTCGTCCTGGAGACGGTACAGGGCGATGCGCGCCTGGCCCAGGGGCCACAGCGCGTAGTACGCGAGGCGGCTGAGGCTGCTCCCGTCGGCCAGCCGTTCCAGGGTAAAGCGGAGGAATGGGTCGGTCACCAGCGCCTGATACTGGTGGACATCGAGGATCAGACGCGCCACGTCGCGCTTGACGTCGAAGCCGATGGTGGGATGGAACGCCAACTCGTAGAGACGCGGCGGCCAGTACCCGGCGCGGAAGGAGCCAATGGGCATCGTCGGCTCCATGAACGAGTCAGGCGTGACGGAGACAACGACCTTCTTCCCGCTCAGGTTGGGGCCGAGGGCCGCCACTTCGGAGACGAAGGTCAACGGCCCGGTGCCCGACAGAGCGATGGGGAAGACGGTGAAGCCCGACGGGTAGCGCGCGAACAGGGTCGACGCGTGCCCGGCGCGGTCCTGGTAGATCTCCGAACTGCCGAAGACGAGGAGGAGGTCAGGCCGCGCGACCGCCGCGCGCTGGAATGTGACCGTGTTATGCTCCAACGCTCGCCAGTTCAAGGCCAGGGTGTCCATCACCGCGTCTTCGCTGGCGCGCGTGGCGTGTAGGGCCAGCAGGAATAGGCCCACGGCCAGCAGTGCGGCGACGAGATGACGAAGTTTCATGGCCGGACCCGCTCTTCGACATACGCCACAATCTGGCGCGGCGTGGCCCAGACTTCGCGATCAAACTCGGACGGCGGAATTTCGATGCCAAACCGGGACTCGAGGGCGACAATGAGTTCGACGGTGCGGAAGGAGTCGAGGACGTGGCTATCGTAGAGGCGCAGATCAGGGTGATCTGCGATGTCTTCCATCTCGGTCACGGCCGCAAGAACGGTCACAACATCCTGGGAGACAGACATACAGTTCCTTCTCACGACAACAAGGACTACGTTGCCAGGAGACTATCAGGGGGCCGCCCTACAGGGCAGGGCAGCACGAGCTTCCGGCTAGATTATAGCATACTTGCGGCGGATGTCGATAGTGAGTTTCAGGGAAACGCCCGCTGCAGCCACTGAGCCGGCGAGACGTTGTAGCCATTGAGCCGAATCTCGAAGTGGACGTGCGGACCTGTCGACAGGCCCGTGCTCCCGACCCGACCAATCACCTGGCCCGCCGCCACCTCGTCGCCAGGGCTAACTAGAATCTGCGACATGTGGAAGTAGCCGGAGAAGACCCCCAGGCCGTGGTCGATGTACACGGCGTTGCCGCGCACCGTCAGCGGCTCGGCCAGCGTCACCACGCCTGGCGCGGCGGCGCGGATGGGCGTGCCATAGACCGTGGCAAAGTCGAGGCCCTCGTGGAAGGCGAGCTGGCCGTCGGGATAGCTACGGGCGACCTGGAAGCCCCCGGTAATGCGACTGTTGACAGGGGACAGAAAGCGACCCTGCCAGCGTGGTTCCACCGTCCCCTGACGGAACATGTCCTGGAGGCGTCGCGCCTCGTTGGCGCGCAAGTCCGGGTCGAGCAGCCAACGCAGCGCCGGGCCTGGGTCGAAGTCGGTGGGCGGGTAGTCGCCCTCCTGGACGGCGATGTTGAGATCGGCCGTCACTGTCTGCCCGTCGTCTGTCTGCGCCGTCAGATGCAGCGGGTAGTTGCCGCCGGGCGTCGCCAGGCCCACACCCGCCTGCGCCTTGGGCATCCCAATCGCCACCAGCCCCCACCACGAGCCGTCGTCACGCTGGCTGAAGCGTAGCGTCTGGTCGCGGAAGGCGCCGCTGAGGCGAGCCGCCTGGCTGAGCCTGACAGTGACTACCACCGTCTGGCCCTGGTCCGGCTGGTCAGTCGACAGGATGACGCTGGCAAAGGGGGCGGGGAGGGTCGTCCCCGCCGGCTCCTGAGCCTGGGGAGGTGTGTCGGCCGGCGCGGGCGGCGCAGGCGCTGCGGGGGCGCCGCCATTGGGAATCGTCAGCCGCTGACCGGGATAGATGAGGTTGCGGTTGGCGATGCCATTGGCCTGGGCGATGGCGTCCACCGTTGTGCCATAGCGCGCGGCAATACCACCCAGTGTATCGCCCGACTGGACAACATATGTCGCCGGCCCCTGCGCCGCCGCGATAGGCGCAGCGCACAGCGCCAGGACGAGCAAGAGGGCAAGCACGAGAAGACGGTTGAACATCACGACTCCAGCACATCAAGAAAACGGCGCGGCGGGACAAATTGATGCCGCTTCTGGATCCGAGGGTAAGCAAGGACGCGGCGCAAATCAGCCAGGATAGGAAGCGATGTCAATAGTTCAAAGCGCCCTTCGCGCCACGCCTTGAGGATTTGAGTCGGATGTCCATCAGGGCGAATCGTGGCGCTCATGCTCAAGTTCTTCGCTTGGGACACCCTGGTTACGCTGCCAGACCTCCTCCAGTAACACGAAGACCTGCTCCTTCGCCAGCCGGTTCAACAGGTAGTAATAGTCCACCGGCACCAGGACGGCCATCGCCTGGCCTGCCTGCTCGATGACAAAGTGATCTTTACGGTAGTACGTCTCTTCGATCAACTCGGCAAGCCTGCGTCCTGCCTCATCCGTTTGAACAGTGATCTCCATCCATCCCTCGTTTCTAGGCATGCGCTTGGCCTGGACCAATTATCCGTGCTTGGCGGAAGAAACGCAAGCCCGCCGCTGCGCCGCCCGCGCCTGGGGCATCAGGCGCACCGGCCCCGGCAGCAGCGGCAGTGTGCGCCGTACCAGCGGCTCCACCCCGTTGAGCAGCGCCTGCCGCCGTCCGTTCCACGGCATGCCGTACGCCACCCGAAGGTGGTCCGGCAGCAAGCCCGCGGTGATGACGCCCGCGAACCGCACCCCCAACCGCAGCGGCAGCAGGATGGGCGGGTCGAAGATGACGCGCGCCAACGCCCTGGACGTGTCGGTCACCGTCAGCGTATCACCGCTGAGCATCGACGCCATGTAGGCGCGGAAATCGGCCAGCGTGGGCGGGATGAGGGCGTCGGGGATGCCCATGCGCCGCGCCAGCATCTGGCTGTCGGCGTAGAAGGCGGCCCGCTCAGCAGACGTCAGGGGCTGCACGAACCGCTCCTGGATGAGCAGCCCGGTGTCCATGAGCGTCGCGTGGACCCACAGCTTGAGGGCCGGGTCGTGGGCATAGTACGCCGCGTGGGCGGGATACCGTCCGGCGGCGTGCATTAGATGGCCCTGGACCGGCGCGTGGAGGGCGTGGAAGTGGCGCAGCCTGGCCTCGGCCTCCGCCCGGCGGCCAAACACAATCGTCAGCATCGTGTCCAGCGTGCGGTTGAGGCGGCCCAGCGGGTCGCTCTGGAAGTCGCTGTGCTGCGCCACACCCGCCGCCACCATCGGGTGTGCGAGTTGCAGGAGGATAGCCCGCCCCCCGCCCAGCAGTTGCGCCTGCTCCCGCCACACCCGCCAGAACACACTGTCCGGGCCAAACAGCCCCGCCTCGTCGTCCAGCTCACTGGTCACGGCAACGCGCTCTCGCGCTACCAGATTGAACACCACAACCTTCCTTCTAGGCCCCCTACTTCGGCGCCATCCGAATCGCCCCGTCCAGGCGAATCGTCTCCCCGTTGAGCATCTCATTCTCGATGATGTGCTGCGCCAGCGCGGCGTACTCGTCGGGACGGCCCAAGCGTGGCGGGAAAGGCACCTGCTGGCCCAGCGACACGCGCGCCGCCTCGGGCAGCCCCGCCATCATGGGCGTCTCGAAGATGCCCGGCGCGATGGTGACGACGCGGATGCCGAAGCGCGCCAATTCGCGGGCGATAGGCAAGGTCAGGCCAACCACCCCCGCCTTCGACGCCGCGTAGGCCGCCTGTCCGATCTGGCCGTCGAACGCCGCCACCGACGCCGTATTCACGATGACGCCCCGCTCGGCGCCCTCCGTCGGCTCGTTCTCGGCCATGACCGCCGCCGCCAGCCGAATGACGTTGAACGTCCCAATCAAGTTGACCTGGATCACGCGGCTAAACACGTCGAGGCGGTGTGGGCCGCTCTTGCCTAGCACTCGCTCCGGCGGCGCGATGCCTGCGCAGTTGACGAGGATGTGCAACCCGCCAAAGCGCGTGACGGCCGTCTGCACCGCCTGCTGCGTCGACGCTTCGTCTGCGACGTTGGTCGGCGCGAAGGCGGCCCCAGCCCCCATCTCTCGCGCCAGCCGCTCCCCACCCTCCACGTTCAGGTCTGCGATGACCACCCGCGCGCCGGCCGCCGCCAGCCGCCGCGCCGTCGCCTCGCCCAGCCCTGACGCGCCGCCCGTGACCAACGCCACGCGGTCTTGGATCTTCATGCTTCCTCCTCGCTAGCCCGTATTCTCCCTCCCGTGGACCCTCCATGTCAATTATACCAGAAGTTGGAGCGGTGTGGTGGGCGTCACACGGCCACAACCAGGCGAGCAGTTGACAGACCGCGCGATTCACGTACAATCCCTGTCACAATTTCCGCCCCACACTTGAGTCCCACCAGAGGAGGGTACTCCATGTACAGACGACGCGCTGCCCTGACCGGGTCGTGGCTGATCCTGCTGCTCCTGTTGGCGTTGACCGCCGCGTGCGGTCAGCAAGCGACCCCCGCCCCGGCCGTCGCGCCCACTACGGCCCCGGCGGCAAAGCAGGAGGCCCCCAAGGCCGCGGCCCCCACCGAAGCGCCGAAGGCCGCTGCCCCTACGACAGCCCCCACCCAGGCCCCCGCTGCCGCCAAGCCCACTGAGGCGGCGAAGGCCGCGCCTCCCGCCGCCGGTGGTCGCGGCGCGGGCGGCCAGCTCAAGATTCTCTACTGGCAAGCCCCTACTGTTCTCAACATCCACCAGGGCGCGGGTACCAAGGACCAGGACCCCTCGCGCCTCGTCCTTGAGCCCCTGGCCGCCATGAGCCCCGAGGGCAAGCCCGTGGCGGTTCTGGCCGCTGAGGTTCCCACCATCGAGAACGGCGGCGTGTCGAAGGACCTCAAGACCGTGACCTGGAAGCTCAAGCCGGGCGTCAAGTGGTCCGACGGCTCCGAGTTCACCGCCGACGACGTCGTGTTCACCTACAACTACGCCAGCGACGAGAAGACGGCGGCGACGACCAAAGCCTACTTCGCCGGCGTCGACAAGATCGAGGCGGTGGACAAGACCACGGTGCGCGTGACCTGGAAGAACCCCAACCCGAACCCGTACCAGATGTTCGTCTCGGTCAACGGGAGCATCCTCCAGAAGAAGCAGTTCCAGGACTACCTGGGCGAGAAGTCCAAGGACGCCCCCGGCAACCTCAAGCCCATCGGCACCGGCCCGTACAAGATCGTCGACTTCAAGCCCGGCGACGTCGTCACCTACGAGATCAACGAGAACTACCGCGACCCCAACAAGCCCTTCTTCAAGACCGTCCAGTGGAAGGGGGGCGGTGACGCTACCTCGGCGGCGCGCGCCGTGTTCCAGACCGGTGAGGTTGACTACGCCTGGAACCTCCAGATCGAGGCCGCCGTCCTCAACCAGTTGAGCCAGGGCGGCAAGGGCGAACTGATCACCGGCGTTGGCGGCGCGATGGAACGCCTGCTGTTGAACCGCACCAACACGGACGCCAGCCTGGGCGACAAGCGCGGTGAGGTCGGCCAACCCCACCCATTCCTGTCCGACCTGAAGGTGCGCCAGGCGCTGGCGATGGCGATTGACCGCAAGACAATGGTCCAGCAACTCTATGGCCCGACCGGCGAGGCGACGTGCAATGCTCTCGTCGGACCGCCCGACTTCGTCTCCCCCAACACCGCCAAGCTCGACGTCTGCCAGTACAACCCTGACAAAGCTGCTCAGTTGCTCGACGAAGCCGGCTGGAAGAAGGGCGCCGACGGCATCCGCGAGAAGGGCGGCGTCAAGATGAAGATTCTCTACCAGACGACGGTCAACCCGCTCCGCCAGAAGGAGCAGGAGTTCATCAAGGCCGCCTGGGAGCGGCTCGGCATCGGCGTCGAGTTGAAGGCGGTCCCGGCGAGCGTGTTCTTCTCCAGCGACGTCGGCAACCCCGACACGGCGGGCAAATTCTGGGCCGATGTCCAGATGTTCACCAACGGCAACGACTCGCCCGACCCGACGACCTACATGGCCGGCTGGACATCGTCCGAGATCTCGTCCAAGGACAACAAGTGGACGCGGACGAACTACGAGCGCTGGTCGAATGAGGAGTACGACAAGCTCCACGCCCAGTTCAAGACCGAGATCGACGCCACCAAGCGCAAGGAGTTGGCGATCAAGATGAATGACCTCGTCGTCAGCGACGTCGTCATCATCCCCCTCGTCGCCCGCAAGCAGCCCGTCTCCGGGCGCGCCAAGGACCTCAAGGGTATCATCCCCAACCCGTGGGATAACGAGATGTGGAACATCGCCGACTGGACGAGGTAGCCTGAGACAAAGACGCCGCCTCTCCGCAGTGGAGAGGCGGCGTCTTTTTTTAGGGTGGCACTACGGTTCCACGATGAACTCGAGCGTATTGGATGACTCGCGTGGATCTCGTAGATAGACCGGATAGCGCCCCGGCGGGAGGTCAGGTGGAGCCAGAGCGGTCACGCCCGTCGGCCCGCCGTATGTCGTCGGCAGGGGGCGATCGTTGAACACCAGAACAGTTTCTGGACTAATATTCGCACCCCCCGCCGCAAAAGCCGACGAACCATCGGGCTGCACATTGAAACCCTCGCCCGCTGCCACATGGTCGGGATAAAGCCGTAGCAACGTCAGAGCCGGCGCCGGGCGTCGAACAGACGCATCGGCGTTGCTCGCGGCGCGGGGATGGAAGCGCAAGACCGAGAAAACGTGCTCGCCGTTGGCCTGGTAGAACTTCTGCTCGTCGACGGCCAGGTTCCCCTGGCGCTCATAGGCCGCCATGAGCCGCTGGCCGACCTGCGGGAAGGCCGCGTAGCGATCGGCGTGAACCACAAAGACTCGCCCCGGCATCCGCATCAGGTCGGCCAGCCACGCTTCTGCCTGCTCATCGCCAAGGACGCGCCAGTAGGGTGTGGACAGCGTGAGCTTCTCCTGCCCGAGCATCGCCAGCCCCTTTTCAAAGCCCCAGTCCATCAACTCCACCGTCTCTCCCGCGTGCTCGCGTTGCAGGACGGTGTACAGGTCGTAGATCGCCTCGCTCCAGGCGCCGGCGCCGCCCCGCGTCAGCAAGCGCCCATAGAAGGCCTGCCCTAACACCAGGTTGGCCACCACCACAATGGCGAAGAGGGCGACCGCCGCGCCGCGAGCCACCCACGTCGACCAGGCCGAGCGTCGCCCGACACGCCACAGCGCGCCTAACGCGACGCCGACGAGCAGGTGGGGCAGAGGGTAGACACCCGCCATATGGTGCGCCCCAACGGCGAACGGGGTCAGGGTAATGAACAGGAAGCTGAAAGCGAATAGGGCCAGCAAGAAGGCCGCCGGCCGCCGCCAATCGACGGGCAAAACCCGCCAGCCCCAGGCAACGAGCAAGACAAGCGCCCCCACAACCAGGAACGGTAACGGCGACGCCCCCAGGCTCGACCGCCGCTCGACGGCCTCACCCAGCATCCAGTTAGCCGTCGATGTCCCGTCGAGGAGCACGCGTAACGTTGCGACCCGTGCCTGCGCCACTGTTGGCAAGCCGGCGAGGTAGGGACCGAGGTCGGCCAGCGAGTGCGGAAACGCAACCTGACCGACCCCGCGCGCGATGGACTCGCTCTCGCGCAGCGTCACGCCGCCCGTTACGAGATTGAGCCACAGCACGGGCCACGCGCCCACCACGAAGCTGCCGCCTGCGACGGCCAGTTCGCGCGCGCCGACGCGCAAGTCGCGGCCATAGACCAGCGCGAACGAGATGGCACAGGCCACCACAAAGCTCAGAAAGTCGAACTTGTGCGCCAAACCCAGGCCGAGCGTCAGACAGGCCAGCGAGAGTAGGCCACGGCGGTTGGGCTGACGCCGCCAGCCGAGCAGCGCATATACCGCTACCACGCGCGCCAGACCGCCCAGCGCGACCGGCCCCCAATCATTGCGCGTCATGAGCACCCAGTTCAGGTCTGTCGCCAACAAGACGCCGCTGGTCAGAGCCGCCACGCGATCAAATTCGCGCCGCATGAGGAGGTAGACGAGCCACGTAGCGACGAGCGCGACGAGGCTCGTCGTGAGGCGCATCACCATCACGTTGACACCGAAGAGGGCAAAGAGCGGCATCAACAGGTACGTCTTGACCGGCCCGACGTACGCGTTGAGCATGAAGGGCGCCGCGTGGCCGAAGATGACGACCGGCCGACCTAGCACTGGATCCGTAATCGGCGCCCCCAGCACAAAGCGCGCCGCCTGGGCCGCCGACCACAGCTCATCCTCGTACGGACCTGGGTGGTCAAGATAGCGCAGACCGAGCCAGGCAAACAGGAGAGCGATGACGAGCAGCGCGACGGCGTCCCGGCCCCATCCTGTCCCCTCGCCCCGCTTGCGATGGAGGTCAGATCGCATGACTGTCCTCAACTGCATCAAGTTCACATGTGTAACGCGCCCTGGTAGAAGTGGGATACGGGGCCGCGCCGCCCCGCGCCCATCTCCGTGTACCGACGAACGGACCTTCGCGCAGGCTCGGCTGTTTGCTTGAGACGTGGGTATATTTGCTCACTGACAGGAAAGTGAGTACAATACACAATGGGCAAGACGCTGGGGCCCGGTAGCGATACCGGTACAAGCTTCTGCCCAAAGCGGGCCAGTCCTCCTCCCCCCCGGGACTGGCCCGTGTCTTTTTTCAACTTGGGTATATCGACCGTAACCAGGCGGCCCCGGTAGCGTTGTATATGGTGGGGGAGGACAACCACGCGCCCGTGCCCAGCCCCAGCGTCGACGGGCGCATCTGGTTGCACTCCCTCTCTTGCAGGAGAGGCGCATAGCTACTTGCTTGCCCCAGGCTGTGACCCTATCCCTGCGCCAGAACCGCGCCGATGGTCGCCGCGTACGCCTCACTGTCCACGTCGTCCGTCACCAGTTGAATTTGGTCAGGCCTCGCCACCCCTAGCCCCAACTCGACCGCCCGCGCGATCTGTTCCTGCTCGAAGATGCCGCCGCGGCTGACCTCCGGCGTCGTACCGAAATAGCGTAGAATCGCCACCCCGACTGCATCCAGCGCCACGCGGTCCGTCCCCGCCAGCACCACCTCGCTCCACACCCGCTGACCTGTATCCGGCCCGCCATTGACAAACGCCTGTACGCCGTCCATGACCACCAGCGCCGGCGCGTACGCTGTGTTGATCTCGGCGATCATGCGCCGCTGGTGCGCCGAGCCATGCAATTCGGTCATGTAGTTGTAGTTGTGGCCGGGCAGGACTTTGCCCACCAGCCCCACCGAGTTCTTGAGCGACAGCGTGAAGTGACCTCCGTAGCGGTGCGTCTTCAAGCAGCACGTCTGCACCAAGGCCTCGCACTCCAGGCAGGGGCGTGGGAACGGGAAGCCATCCTGCCAGTGACTATCGTCTGGCCGCACCAACTCCCACTCGCCGCCGGGCAACTCGTCCAGCACCTGGGTCGTGACACCCAACTCCTGGGCCAGGTCGAACACGCCCAGCCGCTGCATCGTGCGCCGCGTGTCGCCCATCCCGCTGCGGTCCATGACGGTGATGCGGCTCGCGCCCCCCGCCCACAGCGCCTCGACCAGCGTGCGCAGCACCTCCGGGTGCGTCGAGCCAGGCGTCGGGTCGGCGCTATTGAAGTTGGGCTTGAGAATCACGGCGCGGTCCTGAACCGTCACGCCACCTAGCAGGGCTAGCGCGCGCCGCACCCCGTCGGCGCGGTCCCGCGTTTTGACAAACGCGACCCGCGCCCCCGCCGCTGGCGCTGGCTGCGGCTGGGCCACCGGCGCCGGTGTCACCGCCGCGTCCCCCTCAAGCACGGGCTGGTCGGCCTGGGCGCAGCCGTCGAGCAGCGACGCGGCAACCGCCAGCCCGCCGAGGGCCGCCAGGCCACGCACGAACGCGCGGCGGCTCATGCCGTCGCCTTCACGCCGCGTCCCGTGTTCCACCGTCATACAACCTCCTCTGCCCCGTCCGGCTAGACACCTGCCACCAGGGGACGTTAAGGTGATTATAGCATACTCCCGACGCGCGTTGCTTGACGCTGCGCGCCATTCCCATCTGTTCAAGCCGCTGCCCTAATCCACTCACCCAGACCAACGAAAAAGGCGAGGCCATCTGACCCCGCCCCCCCTCTGGCTATCCGTGGCGCTGACGTATTGAACGTCAGGCTTGCTATGCAGAATCGTGACTGCCCTTGCCGCTGCCGACGCCCCTTACTGCCCCGGCGTTCGCCGTCGGCGCCGCCGCCGTGCCTGGCGCATCGCCCAGCGGCGCTTCACCCGCTCCCGCCACAAGATAGGAAACAGCGCCTGCACGCGCTGGGTGGCGCGCTCCAGACGGCGCTCGAAGTCCTCATCGTCCATTGCATCTGATACCGGCTGTGGCATCTTTCCCCTGACAACCGCCCGCGCCGCCGGCCCCCTGGCGACGTCTCTGAGCGATTTGTCACGAGCAGGGAGCAGCGATTTCCCGGTGCTCATGCGTGTGTCCTCCTTCACGTGCCGCTACCGATAAGCGCAGGAATGTAACTAATTAACGCCTTCACCCCCCCTTATGTTACGGCCTAGACGTGAAGGATAGCAATTGTCAATGTATGGATCTCTCGTGGTTCATGTAACCCTTCTTCGCTGCCCTGCATCTAACGCAGTGAGCTAATCTCCCAATTCTGCGCCTGTTCGGTCAGGCGCCAATGTTGAGCGTCAACCACGTATCCATTCCTCTCACAAGGAGAGACAGGCCTATGAAACGCCTCCTGATTTTGGGCGCAGGGACTGCTGGCACCATGGTCGCCAATCGCCTCCACCGCCTGCTTGACCCCGACGAGTGGCGTATCACGATTGTTGACCAAAACGAAACCCACTACTACCAGCCCGGCTTCCTCTTCATCCCCTTCGGCATGTACAGTAGAAACGACGTCATCAAGCCCAAGCGTGACTTCATCCCTGCCGGCGTCGAGTTCATCATGTCGCCCATCGAGCTCATCGAGCCGGAGCACAACCGCGTCCGCATCGTCAAGGACGGCCGTTACCTGCCCTACGACTTCCTCGTCATCGCCACCGGCACGCAGACCCATCCTGAGCAAACTCCGGGCCTCCACGAACACGCTTGGTACGACACCGTCTACGACTTCTACACCATCGAAGGGGCCGTGGCCCTCGCCAAGCGGCTGCGCAACTGGCCCGGCGGGCGCATGGTCATCAACATCGTCGAGAACCCCATCAAGTGCCCCGTTGCGCCTCTTGAATTCACCATGCTGGCCGACTGGTTCTTCCACGAGCAGGGCATCCGCGACAAGGTCGAGCTGATCTACGCCACCCCATTGCCCGGCGCCTTCACCAAGCCCATCGCCTCCAAGCACCTCGGCGACATCCTCGAAGAGAAGGGCGTCCGTGTTGTCCCCGAGTTCATGATCGAGCGCGTCGACCCCGACGCCAAAAAGATCGTCGCCTACGACGAGCAGGAGCTTGAGTACGACCTGCTGGTCAGCGTCCCCCTCAATATGGGCGCCGAGGTCATCGCCCGCTCCGGCCTGGGCGACGACCTGAACTACATCCCCGTCGACAAGCACACCTTCGTCTCGCCCACCTACCCCAACATCTTCGCCCTGGGCGACGCGGCGTCTCTGCCGACCTCCAAGGCAGGCTCGGTGGCCCACTTTGCCGTCGACTGCTTCGCCGAGAACTTCCAGCGTTATGTCGACGGCCTGGAGATGCTGCCCACCTTCGACGGCCACGCCAACTGCTTCATCGAGTCCGGCTTCGGCAAGGGCCTGCTCATCGACTTCAACTACGACGTCGAGCCGCTGCCCGGCCGCTACCCGCTGCCCGGCATCGGGCCGTTCACCCTGCTGCAAGAGTCGGAGGCGAACCACTGGGGCAAGATGATGTTCCGCTGGCTGTACTGGAACACCCTGCTCAAGGGCCAGGAGCTGCCCTTGCCCGCCCGCATGAGCATGGCCGGCAAGTGGAAGCCACAGGAGGCACGATGGACCAGTCCGGCGCGGAATTAAACCAGAAGCTCGACCTCTTGACGGCTCAGGTTCAGTATCTGACCGAGCAGGCCCACCTCGCCGAGCGCGCCCGCCAGGACCGCGCCGAGTTGATGCGCGACGCCCTGCCCATCGCCAACGACGTCTTCCGCCTCGCTACCGAGCAGCTCGAAGAGGTCCAGGAGTACGCCGACCTGGGCGACCTGCTGCGCCTGCTCAAGCGCCTGCTGCGCAACAGCCGTAACATTGAGATGATGCTGGACCAGTTGGAGAGCCTCAGCGACCTGGTCCAGACCATCGCCCCGCTCGGCGACGAGGCCTTCGGCAAGGCCGTCGACACCCTGCAAGACATGGAGCACAAGGGCTACTTCGTCTTCGCCCAGGGCGGCCTGCGCATCGCCGACAAGGTCGTCACCTCGTTTACCGAGGACGACGTCACCCAGTTGGGCGACAACATTGTCCTCATCCTGCAGACCGTCAAGTCCATGACCCAGCCCGAAATCATGAACTTCGTCCGCAACACAGTGCAGAGCGTGGAATTGACGCCGCAGGAACCTATCGACATCTCGTATCGGACGCTGCTGACCCAGATGCGTGACCCCGACGTGCGGCGCGGCCTGGCCCTGACCATGCGCTTCCTCCGCACCGTCGGCGCGCAGAACGCAAGCAACGGCCACCATCACTGAGCCAATTCAATCCGATTCTTTCAGGAGGAACCTATATGGCAACGCGAACGATTGCGGGTAAAACAGTCCAGGTCAACGACGAAGGCTTCATGACCAACCCCGCTGAGTGGGACAAGGACATCGCCGTGACCCTGGCCGCCGAGGAAGGCATCGCGGCCCTCTCGCCCGAGCACTGGCGAGTCATCGAGTTCTGCCGCCAGGACGGCGTCGGTTCGGGCAAGGCCCCCACCCTGCGCCGCATCACCACCATGACCGGCGTCTCGACCAAAGACATGTTCGCCCTGTTCCCCAAAGGACCGGCCAAGAAGGTCGCCAAGATCTCGGGCCTGGGCAAACCGGAAGGATGTGTGTAACGATGGCAACTGTACTCGGCCAGACCCCCGCCCCGGACGCCGCTCTTCAGCCCGCCGCCCAGGAAGACACGCGCCACGTCGCCTTCATCTGCTCCAAGGGCAGCCTCGACATGGCCTACCCGGCCCTCGTCATGGGCTGGGCCGCCCTCGGTAATGGCATCGACGTTACCATCTTCTTCACCTTCTGGGGCCTCGACATGATCACCAAGAAGCGCGTGAATCACCTCGAGCTCTCCCCCATCGGCAACACGAATATGAAGATGGGCGACATGGGCATCCCCAACATCGTCAGCGTCCTGCCCGGCATGACCGCTGTGGCGACCAAGATGATGAAGGATAAGATGGGCAAGCTCGAAGTGCCCCCCGTCGGTGAGTACCTCCAGATGCTTGTCGACGGCGGCGCCAAGCTCTACGCCTGCAAGATGTCGGTGGACATGATGGGGCTGAAGAAAGAGGACTTTGTCGACGGCGTCATCGACATCGTCACCGCCAGTGACTTCATGGATATGACGGCCGGCGCGCAGATCATCTTCATCTAGCGCGCCGCGCCGCCCGCCGCCTCCGCCCGCCGTGCGATGCGACGGATCATGGCCGAGAAGATCAGGCCGTGGATCGGGTAGAGGGCGTACCAGTAGACCAGCCCCGCCAATCCCTTCGGGGCAAAGTAGGCCGTCTGGACCAGCCGCGTCTGGCCGGCCGTGGTGGGTTGCGCCTGGAACTGGAGCCAGGCGCGGCCCGGCACCTTCATCTCCGCCCGCAGCCGCAGCAGCCGCCCCGGCTCGACGGCCTCCACGCGCCAGAAGTCGAGCGCATCGCCCACCCGCACCTCGTCCGGATCACGGCGGCCCCGCCGTAGCCCGACCCCACCCACCAGGCGGTCCATCGCCCCGCGCACCTGCCAGGCCCAGTTGTACGCTAGCCAGCCACGCCGCCCGCCCAGCCCGCTAAACGTCCGAAATACTGCCTCGGGCGGCGCGCCCACCGTCTGCTGCCGCCGCTCCAGAATCATCCCATCCTGCGTCGTCAGCGTGACCGGCGTCGTGTCACCCTGGCTCGTGACGAGCGCGTCGCTCCACGCCGTCTCGACCTGGCTTGACTCGAGCAGCGCCAGCGCCCGCCGCACCGCCGTCGCGTAGTCCATCGGTTGAATCTGCGGGAACAGGCGGCGCGCCGTCGTGTCGCGCACAATGACCTCGTTGCGCAGCCCCTCGATGAGCGGCCGCGCGATCTCGGCCGGGATGGGTGTCACCCAGTGGACCCAGTACGACGACAGGCGTGGTGTCAGGACGGGCACGGGCAGCAACACCCGCCGCAGTCCGCGCACCCGCGCGTAGCCCAGCATCATCTCGCCATAGGTCAGGATATCCGCCCCGCCAATCTCAACCACCTGCCCGGCGCTGGCGGGTGTGTCCAGCGCGGCCACCAGGTAGTCCAGCACGTTGCGGATGCCAATCGGCTGCGTGCGCGTGTACACCCAGCGCGGGCAGACCATCACGGGCACCCGCTCGGTGAGGTAGCGGATCATCTCAAACGACACACTCCCCGACCCGACGATGACCGCCGCGCGGAACTCCGTCACCGGCACGCCCGCCTCGCTGAGAGCCGCGCCTGTCTCCTGCCGCGAGCGCAGGTGCTGCGACAGATCGGCGTGGGGGTCGCCCAGTCCGCCCAGGTAGATGATGCGCTGGACGCCGGCAGCCCGCGCCGCCCGCCCAAACGTGCGCGCCGCGTCCAGGTCCCGCTGGTGAAAGTCCGCGCTGCTGGTCATGCTGTGGACAAGATAGTACGCCGTCCCGATGCCTACCAGCGCTGGGCCGAGCGTCTCAGCCTTGAGGACGTCACCCTGGGCGACCTCGACCTGTGGCAGCCAGCTCCGCCCCGCCAGCCGCGCCGGGTCCCGCACCAGGACGCGCACCCGCCGCCCCGCTTCCAGGAGGCGCGGCACGAGCCGCCCCCCCACATACCCCGTCGCCCCTGTCACCAACACCAGTTCAGGTTGACTTCTCATGGTGCTCATACCCATTCAGAACGCCTCCGACCGTCATGCCAAGAAGGCCATGTCGCACACGACACGCGCTGGGGCAAGGACCTTGCGACTGTCATGCCGAACGCAGTGAGGCATCTGCTCCGCCAGCATCTCCAGAGGAGACCCCTCGCTCCGTTCGGGGTGACAGCGGAAGGTTCTGTGGAGTGTCGTGAACAGTCAGCGCCGTTCCTTTCTAGAGACGGACCGAGCTGCGGGGATTACCCCATCCTGCTTTGCCTCTCCCCCCCAACCATGCTAAACTGGTGGCTATGAAAGTAACCGTCGTCGCGCAGCGCTACGGCGCGGAGATTCTGGGGGGCGCCGAGTCCCACGCCCGCCAGGTGGCCGAGCGGCTGGCCGAGTTCTACTCCGTGGACGTGCTGACCTCGTGCGCCCTGGACTACACGACGTGGGCTAACCACTACCCGCCCGGCGACAGCGTCCTCAACGGTGTCACCGTGCGCCGCTTCCCAACGCGCCACCCGCGCCCGGCCAACATCGACGACCTGTGGGGCCGCGCCTACCTGCACGGCCATTCCCTGGACGACGAGCTAGCCTGGCTGCGCGCGCAAGGCCCTTACACGCCCCCCTTGCTGGACTACCTGCGCCGCCACCGCGACGACAGCGACGTGTTCATCTTCTTTACCTACCTATACTACCCGACCGCCCTGGGGCTACGGCTCGTCGCCGACAAGGCGCTGCTCGTCCCGACGGCCCATGACGAAGGCCCGCTGTACCTGGACACCTTCTTTGGCCTGTTCCACGCTCCCCGCGCCATCCTCTACAACACCGAGGAGGAGCGGCGGATGGTCGAGCGGCGCTTCCGCAACACCGCTATCCCCAACGCCGTCGTCGGCGTTGGGGTCGACGTCCCGCCTGACCCCCAGCCGGCCCGCTTCACCGCCCGCTATGGCCTGACGCGGCCCTACCTGCTCTACCTGGGCCGCCTGGTCCGCGACAAGGGGGTGGACGATCTCGTCGCCGCCTATGCCGCCTACCGCCGCGTCTACCCCGACGAGGCCGACCTCGTCCTGGTCGGCCAGGGCGACCTGGCGCTGCCCGACACGCCCGGCGTCGTCCGCGCGGGGTTCGTCGATGACGCCACCCGCTTCGACGCCCTCGCCGGCGCGCTGGCCGTCGTCGCCCCGTCCCGCTACGAGAGCCTGTCGCTCATTGCTCTCGAGGCCTGGATGCTCGGCAAGCCCGTCGTCACGACGACCCAGTCGAGCGTCGTCAGCAGCCTGTGCCGCCGCGCCCAGGGTGGGCTGGCCTACGCCGACGCCGCCGAGTTCAGCGAGATCGCCCACTGGCTGGCGTCCACCCCCGCCACCGCCCACGCCCTCGGCTGCCAGGGCCAGGCCTTCGCGCAGGCGACTTACCGCTGGCCCACCGTCATCGCCCAGTATCGCCACTTCATCGAACATGTCGTCCACCAGCCCTGGCAGTGACCCCGCCATGACCCACCCACGCCTCGCCGTCGGCATTCTGAGCTACAATGGCCGCGCCTTCCTGCCCGCCTGCCTCGACTCCGTCCTGGCCCAGGCTCCTGCCCCCGCCGAGACGGTCGTCTTCGACAACGCCTCGACCGACGGCAGCGCCGACCTCGTCGCCGCCCGCTACCCAGGCGTCCACCTGATTCGCTCCCCGGAGAACCTCGGCGTGGCGCGCGGGCTGAATGCCCTTGTCGCCGCGACCACCGCCCCCCTCGTCATCCTGCTTAACCAGGATGTGGAACTGCGCCCGGGTTGCCTCGCCGCGCTCGCCGATACGTTCGACACGCCCGAAGTCGGCGTGGTCGGGGCGAAGCTCCTCTACCCCGACGGGCGGACGGTCCAGCACGCGGGCGGCTGGCTGGAGTGGCCTCTCTTCCTGGCCCAGCACTACGGCTACGGTGAGCCGGACGACGGGCGCTGGGACACCCCGCGCCCTGTCGAGTTCGTCACCGGCGCCGTCTTCGCCGTGCGCCGCGTCGTCTGGGACACGCTGGGCGGCATGTCTGACCTGTTCTCGCCTGCCTACTTCGAGGAGACCGACTTCTGCCTGCGCGCTCAGGGGCATGGCTGGCAGGTGCTCTACCAGCCGACCGCTGTCGCCATTCACCACGAGTCGACCACCCTGGGGCGCGGCAGCCCGACGTATCTGCGCCTCTATCACCGCCACCGCCTACGCCTGATCCTGCGCTTTGCGTCAATTGACCACCTGCTGACCCACTTCGCCCGCGCCGAAGCGCGCCGTGTCGCCGGCCTGCGCCACGTCGTCGGCGGGCAGGGGGCAGCCGATGAGGTCTCGGCCCTGGCCGCCGCCTACGCCGACGCCGAGACGATGTGGCCCAGCCTCAAGCAGGACCGGGGCGACGCCCCGGTGTCGCCGGGGGCATCGTGGGCCGTGACCGAGCTGTTCGCTGCGCTGCGCCGCCTGGCCGAGACGAGCGCCGACCTCGAAGACTGGAAGCGCGTTCCCCTCCCATCGATGGCCCTCGTCCCCGCGCGCGACGCCGTCCTCGAGGCCCAGGCCGCTCTCACCGGCCTCGCCGAAGACACCCCGCAGCGTCTGAGCGAACGACTCGCCGCCGTCGCCGCCGCGCAGACCGTCCGCGAGCAGCCTTTCACGTCCAACGCCCCACTGGTCGGGCCGCTCATCGTCCGCGTCCGCGCCGCCTGGAACTGGATGTCCACCCAGTGGTACGTCCGCCCCCTGCTGGACCAGCAAAACAGGTTCAACACCGAGGTGGCCGCCGCGCTCGACGAGCTGGCCGCCGTCAGCACGCGCCGTAGCGAGATGCGCGAGCGCGTCGTGGACAGCCTCAAGGCCCTCATCGCGGCCCTCGAAGAGCAGCACACCGCCCAAGACGCTCTGCGTCTCGACCACGACGCCCTCGTCACCCGCGAAGACCACCACTTCGCCGACCTGACAGCCCGGCTGGCCGCCAGCGCCCGCGCCGACGACGCACCGACGACCACCGACGACCGACCACTGACGATTGACGATTGACCGCCTGCTGCTCATTGACCACTGTCCACTGTTCACTGACCACTGCCTACTGACCACTCCTATGTCTAGCACCTCCCTCCGCGACCGCCTCCACCGCCTCCGCGCCGCCTGGCGGGACACGACGCCCGCAGCCGCCACCGATGTGCAGGCCGTGACAGGCGACATGCGCTCCGCCGAGCACGCCCTCCTCGCCGCCGAGCGCCGCATCGCTGAGTTGACAACCCGCGTCGCCGCCCTCGAAGAACAGCTTCTCAATTATCAATTGTCAATTGATAATTCTCAATTGAACCAGAGGCTTCGGCTGGCCTTCTTCAGTCCCGTGTCGCCGCAGTCCACGGGCATCGCCGCCTACTGCGACGCCCTCCTGCCCGCCCTGGCTGAGTTAGCCGACGTCGATGTCTACGTGGGCGACAGAACCCCCACCGACCCCGCGTTGAGCGCCCTCCCCTGCTCACCTTTCAGCTACTACCCGGCCCGCCG
>CAZLBQ010000024.1:0-23650 GCA_964557745.1 uncultured Anaerolineales bacterium | reverse complement strand
TACAGCAGCTACACGGGTCCAGAGGCTGTCGACGCCCCGCCCACCATCACGAGCGTCCAATCGTCCAATGTCAGCGGGCTGGCCGACTTCAACGTCGAGGTGAATGGCGGCGCGGCCGGCGTCCAGGCCGTCTGGGTCACCTATACTACCCCTTGCCCCAGTGGGAGCGCGTGTAGCGGGACGTGGCAGTCGCTTGACCTGGTCCAGAGTACTAATGGTGACCCGAAGCTGTGGGTCACGCCGCCCGGCTCGGCCGTGCCCAGCAGTGTCGTGTTCATCGTTCAGGCGGTCAACGGCGTGGGCCTGGTGAGTCGGTCCACCAACGGTGGCGCGTACTTCACCGTCGGCCCGGTCGTCCCCCCGCCGCCGCCCAACCCGACGACGCTGACGCTGACTCTCCCCGGCCCGGCGGGCAGCCACACGGCCGCCTACTTGAGCCGCCCCCTCATTCAAGCCCTCTTGCAGACGGGCAGCGCCCCCACCCTGACGCCACTGGCCGGCCAAACTGTCACCTTCCTCGTCGGCGCGCAGCGCGTCACCGCTGTGACGGACGGCAATGGGATCGCGACCGTCAACGGGAGCGGCGGCCGGGAACTGCAGCTCCGTCAGACCCCCGACGACTACGAGGTGAGCGCCACGTTCAACGCGACGGCGGCCTACGACTCGTCCTCGGCCTTCGACACGCTGACCATTACCAAGCAAACCACGACCCTCACCCTGGGCGCGAGCGCGTCGGGGCAGTACAGCGACGCTACGAATGATGTCATCCTCACGGCGGGAACCGGCGATGCCCTCGGTTCAGAGGCGGTCCTGTTTGTCGCGCACGACGCCACCCGCCAGTACATTACCTGGGGCATCACCAACTACCAGGGCCGCGCCATCTTGCAGACTGTGGGGCTACCCGCGGGCACGTACACCGTGGACGCGTATTACAGCGCCGACCAGCCGGTCAGCGGCGCGCTGGCGCGACCGATTGACGAACGTTTCGCGGCCTCGACCGCTACCCTCGCCAACGCCCTGACCCTGACACCCGAAGATGCGACAGTGGCCTACACTGGGCCAACGACAGCTGCGGCGGGCGATGTGACGCTGTCAGCGCGCGTCACCCAGGCCGACGACGGTATGCCCGGTGACCTACGGCTGGCGCGGGTGCGCTTCGTCTTACGCAACAGCGGAGGAGTTATCGTCCAGGATCAGCTTGTCAACGCAGGCGTGGATGGCGTAGCCCAGGTAAGCCTATCGAGTCTGGATGGCGGCGCTTATTCGCTGACCGTCGGCATCGAGAACGACGGATTCTACACCCCGGCTAGCGTGACAACAAGCTTACAAGTCACCGGCGTCCTGCCCCAGCCACAATGCTTCACCTTCTCTAGTACGGATGTGCCGCATGCCATCCCGGACCCAGGCAGCGTCGTCTCCACGCTGACCATTAACACGGCCCTACGCATCACCGATGTCAATATCAGGCTAACGATCAATCACACGTATGATAGCGATCTGAATGCGACTTTGACATCCCCCGCTAATACAGTCGTATCGCTCTTTGCTGGGGTTGGCGGAAGCGGGGATAACTTCACCAATACCCTGCTCGATGATGAGGCGGGGACCGCTATCAGCGCCGGAACCGCGCCCTTCGGCGGCGCTTACCGTCCGGCAAGCCCGTTAAGTACGCTGGACCGACAAGACGCAGCCGGCGTCTGGCAGTTATCGGTGGCTGACACGGCGGCTGTAGACTCAGGCACGCTCGTGGCATGGAGCCTCGAAATGTGCGGAATTGTACCCGCAACGTCGACCCCGACGGCGACAACAACGCCGATGCCCACTGAGACGCCAACCGCAACGCTCATGGCGACGGCGACACCTACCGCCACGCCAACACCGACGTTGACCACGACGCCGACACCCACTCGGACGGCGACGCCGACTGCGACCGCGACACCTACGGCCACCCGCACGCCCACGCCGACGGCGACGCCCACGGCCACCCGCACGGCGACGCCAACGGCGACAGCCGCCCCTGCTCTCGCCAAGCCAGCGATGTTCAATCCCACCGGCGCGAACTGGGCCTTGCGCGACAGCTTGACGAGCGGCAGTCCGACCAACACGTTCAGCTTCGGCCAGTCGACCGACATTCCGCTGATGTGCGACTGGAACGGTGACGGTGTCCGTACCCCTGGCGTCTTCCGCAACGGGACCTGGCTCATCCGCCAGAGCAACTCGGCCGGCGCCGCCGACTTGACTTTTACCTTCGGCGCCACGGGCGACAAGCCTGTGTGTGGCGACTGGAACGGCGACGGCGTCGAGACAGTCGGAGTGATGACACCCGGCTCGAACGCCAATACCTGGAAGCTGCGCAACAGCAACAGCGCGGGGGCGGCTGATCTGACCTTCACCTACGGACCGAAAGGCGGAACGCCCGTCGTCGGCGATTGGAACGGCGATGGCGTCGATACCATCGGCATGGTGAGTGGTACGGTGTGGACGCTGCGCAACACGAACACGAGCGGTGGGGCTGACGTGAGCTTTACCTTCGGTGCGGTGGGGGCAACGGCCATCGTCGGTGACTGGAATGGTGACGGTATCGACACTCCCGGCAACGTGAGCGGCACGACCTGGACGCTCCGTAACAGTAACACGGCAGGCGGCGCGGATCTCACCTTCACGTACGGTGTTTCCGGCGGGAAGGCGCTCGTGTGGCGCTAGGACCCTAGGATGGCGGCTCGAAATCGCGAATCGCTTTACCAAGAAAGGCAGACCCGATGTACAAGCAACTCGTTGTGATCCTCCTCCTGGTCCTGCTTCTCGTTGCCACCGACAACGCAGCGGCCGCCAGTCCTTCCCGCCAGGAGGCCCGGTGTTGGGGAACGATGTCGATGTCCTATGCAACGTACCAGCTTCGCGATGAGCTGTCGGCCACAGTCCAGTTTATTGCCAGTTCCATCGGCGTCCCGCCTGGGGCGATCATCTCATCCCTCGCCCAAACGGGCCAATTCAACTACCAGAGCGACACGACGTCAGTCCAACTTAGTTGTCAGTGATATCTGGCGGGAGGAGACGGGCATGACCGCAGGCAGCTACATAGCGCCTCTTCAACTGTTCCGCCACCGGAACTTCGCCCTGTTGTGGGGCGGTGAACTGATTGCCGTGACGGGCATCTTCATCACCCGCATCGCCGCCGCGCTCCTCGTGTATCAAGTGACGGGGTCGGCGTTGAGTGTTGGCTTGACCCAGGCCGCGAGTATCCTGCCCAGCTTGTTGATTGGCCTGGTCGCGGGGGTATTTGTCGACCGCTTCGACCGCCAGCGCATTATGGTGGCGGTGAACGTGAGCATCGGCGTGCTGGTCATGCTCATTCCCTGGCTGGTCGCGCTGAATCTGGTCTGGCTGTACGTTGTGTTGACCGTCAACGGGCTGCTGTCCCAGTTTTTCCTGCCCGCCCAGGCCAGTGTGCTGCCCGAGGCGGTCCCCGACGAAGACCGCCCGGCGGCGACCTCGCTGTTCAACATCAGCACCTTCACCGCCTCCGCCCTCGGCTCGGTGCTGGCCGGGTTCATCGCGAGCCAATTCCCCATCGCCTGGGCGTTCTACCTGGCCGGCTTCGCCTACCTCATCGGGGCGGCTCTCAACGCGCTGATGACGCTGCCGCCGCTGGCGAGCGCCGATCACACCACCGTCGCCAGCGTCATGCAGAACATTCAGACCGGAGTGAAGTACACCCTCGACGTGCCCGTCCTCCGCTCCCTCCTGGTGGTCATCCTCGGCGCGAGCGCGCTGGTCGGCCTTTTCAACGCCATCAACCTGCCCTTCGCCAGCCGGGCGCTCAACGCCACGGCGGCCGACTACGGCTTGCTCGAAGGCATCCCCGTCATTGGCATCATCCTGGGGAGCTACGCCCTCGCCAGCCTGGCGAATCGTCTGTTCGAGGGCCAGTGGCTGTCCCTCAGCCTCCTTGGCCTGGGTATCGTCCTCATCGGCTACGCTCAGGCGTCGACCATTGGCATGGCCGTCACGCTCTATACCATCCTCTACTTTGTCGGCGCGGCTTACTACGTCTCCCCGCCCCTGATTGTGCAACGCAATACGACGCGCGAGATGCGGGGGCGCGTCTTCAGCACGGTGTTCGTCGTGCGTAACCTCGGCACGCTGTTAGGTATCAGCGTGGTCGGGCTGGCTGATGTGTTTGACCCCCGTTTCTTGCTCCAGGGGGTCGCCGTCCTGTTCCTCGTCCTGGCGGTGTTGAGTTTTGTCCTGCCCGGACTAGGCCAGCCGAGCGTCGAGTGGCGGCAAATGCTGACGTTGCTCAAGACCAAGCCGCAAGCGCCGCGGCTGGGACACGGCCGCGCCGCCACCTATGCCGACCTCGAAACCCTGGCGCTCCACCTGCCGGTCTTCGGCCAGCTCAGCCCTGAGGTCCAGCAACGCCTGACGAGCGCAGCGCGGGTCTACGACGCCCCGCCAGGCACGGCGATCGTGCGGCAGGGTGAGACGAGCGACGCGGCCTACTTCCTCCTGAGCGGACGGACGGCGGCGGTCAAGGTTGAAGAGGGCCGCGCCCAGGTGCTCGAAGTTCACAACGCGGGCGACTTCTTCGGCGAGATCGCGGCGCTGACGGGTATCCCCCGCACGGCGGATGTCATCGCCGAGCAGTCAGCACAGATACTCCAGGCGCCAGCGGCGGCCCTGCGGCAGCTGACCAAGGACCCCAGTATCAACCGCTTGTTGTTCTCCAAGTTGACGGAGCGCATGGCGCGTCTCAACATGATCGACGTCCCCGGTCGGATCAGCCTGGACCAGGCAACGCTCCGCGAGTTGCGAACGCCTCAGCCGCAGCTCGACCTGGTGGCGCCGGCCCCATCCTCGTGACTCATTGATCATAACGGGGGAGGTACCCAATGAAAAAGAGGACGGCCAGCGAACTGACCCAGACACAAGGGGCGCGTACCCCGCTGTTCGCCGCCGTGCGGCGGGCGCTGGGGCTGGCCCAGGTCGCCAACCAACGTCACGCACCGCCTGTGGATGAAGTCGTCGCGATGGCAGCCGAGACCCGCTGGACCCGGCGGCAGTTTCTCAAGTCTAGCGCGGCGGCGGGTGTTCTGCTCGGCAGCGGCAGTCTGACGGACCTCCTCGCTCCCCCGCCGCTTAGCCCATCTCCCCCGCGGCTCACGGCGACGAGGCCGCGCATCGCCATCGTCGGGGCGGGCATCGCCGGCCTCAACGCGGCCTACAAGTTGAAACAGGCGGGCGTCCGAGCCGATGTCTACGAGGGTAGTACACGCGTGGGCGGACGAATGTATACGGGGTACGATGTCCTGGCGTCGGGCTTGAGCACCGAGCTAGGGGGCGAATTTATCGATAGCGGCCACGCCGAGATGCACGCCCTCGCGGCCGAGCTAGGTCTGGAGATGATCGACACCCGGGGGCCGAGCGAGGCCACCGTGGTCCGCGAGACCTACGTGTTTGGCGGGCGGCGCTACAGCGAGGCGGAGGTTGTGGACGCGTTTCGCCCCGTCGCCGCGCGGATGCAGGCCGATTATGACTCGCTTGGCGAGGTGGTCGACTTTCAGAACGATGGTGGGGCAGGTGAACTCGACCGCACGACCCTGGCCGATTACCTCGTCCAGGTGGGCGCAACCGGCTGGTTAGGCCGAATGATTGAGGTCGCCTACGTGACCGAGTACGGCCTGGACGCCGACCAACAGTCCGCCCTCAACCTGCTCTTTTTGATTGGGCTGGACGTCTCGGACGGATTCCAAACCCTGGGGCAGAGCGACGAGCGGTACAAGGTGCGGGGGGGCAACCAGCAGCTGCCGCTGGCGCTGGCCCAGCGTCTGGAGGGCCAGATTCGGCTGGAACACAGGCTAGAGGCCATCACGACCCAGTGTAACGGCTATCGGCTGACCTTCGCCCAGCCCAACGGGGCCGTTCACGATGTCAACGCTGACATCGTCTTGCTCGCCCTCCCCTTCTCCCTGCTGCGCGAGGTCGCCCTCAAGGTCGCGCTCCCACCCTGGAAGCACAAGGCCATTGACGAGGTGGGCTATGGAATGAACGCCAAGCTCATGTTGGGCTTTGAGCGGCGGGTGTGGCGTGATCTCGGCTTTGGGGGCAACGCTTACAGCGATCAAGCCTACCAATCGTGCTGGGACAATAGCCGCCTCCAGGCTACCGTCGCCGGCGGGCTGACCCTCTACTCGGGTGGGCAGCCCGGCGTCGCGGTCGGGCAGGGCAGCGCCCAGGAACAGGCGGCGCGGATGTTGCCGGGGGTCGACCAGACGTTCCCCGGCGCGTCCGCCGCTTTCACGGGCCGCGTCGCCCGCTTCCACTGGCCGACCTACCCCTGGACGAAGGGCAGCTACACCAGCTATACACCGGGTCAGTGGACGACGATTCACGGCGCAGAGATTCTGCCGGTAGGCAATCTGTTCTTCGCTGGGGAGCATTGCAGCTACCTGTATCAGGGCTACATGAACGGTGGGGCTGAAACGGGCGCTACGGCGGCGAGTTGGATACTCGAGCAGATCGGGGTGCAGAGCCAGCAGACGAAGCAGCGCACCTACGCCCGCCGCGAGGTCTTGCGGGCCGCCCTGTCGTCGATAGGCCTGCCCGCCGTCGCCGGTTGCCCGCCTCACATCGACGCGGGGCAGTAGGGATGTCGCCCTCCGCCAGCCCCGCCCGGGCGTTGCAGAGCGTGTTCCATATCTACCCAGGCGAGGGCGCTGCAGCCGCGTGGCTGACGCTCTACTCCGTCGCGGCGCTCGGCTTCCTGTACACCGTAGGTCTGACCGCCAGTAGCGCCCTCTTCCTAAGTGGGCTGCCGCCGAGCGCGGTGCCGTTCACCTTTATCTTGCCGGCCGTCGTCGTCGCGCCGACAATCGTGGCCTACAACCGGCTGGCGGCCCGCGTCCCCCACACCCGCCTGGTCGTCGGCTCGACGCTGCTCATGATCGGCGGCATGGCGCTGTTTCGCGCCTTGTTCGAGACACCCTATGGCGATGGTTTCCCGGTTCTAGCGGGCTTCTTCGTCTTCAACGATGTCGTGGCTGCCTTGACATACCTCCAGTTTTGGACCTTCGCCAGCCAGACCTTCAACGCGCGGCAAGGCAAGCGCTTGTTTGGCTTTATCGCTGGGGCCGGCACCCTCACCACCATTATCGCGGGCGCCATCCTGGGGGCGGTGGGCGACGAGCTCGACCCCAAGAATCTCCTCTTTGTGCTCATCGCCGGCCTCGCCTGTTGCCTGGCGGCCGCGTGGGGCTTGGGACGCCGCCAGCCCGCCGGTGAGCCAGCACCGGCGGCGAGTGACGCGCCAGCTGCATCTCTGCTGGACGATCTGCGCGCCCTGGCGCAGTCTCCCCTGCTGCGGCTCATCGCCGGACTTGTGGCGCTGGTCACCATCGTGACCAACATCGCCGAGTACCAACTCTACATCGGGCTTCAGACGGCGTTCGCCGATAACGGGTCGCAGATGGTGGCGTTCCTCGGCGCGCTGGATTTTTGGACGGGCCTGGCAGGCCTTGTGGTCCAACTGGTGATCGTGCATCGGGTCATGGGTCGCTTTGGCGTGGTCGCCGCGCTCCTGGTGTTGCCGGTGGCGCTGGGGATAAGCTCAGGTCTGGTGCTGCTGACGGGGGGAACCCTGTGGGCCATTACCCTGCTGAAAGCCTCCGACAGCACCTTCAACCCCACCATCGACGACACGGCTCGCAAAGTTCTCTACCTACCTATGCCAGCCGACCTGGGTCGCCAGGCACAGGAGTTCCTCGAGGGGGTGGGGACGCCCATCCTCTATGGCATCCTGGGGCTAGTCTTCCTGGCGATGGACAGGGTTCCGGCCTGGGGATTGGCGCAATGGTCCATAGTGGCCCTGGGCCTGATCGTCATCTGGCTCCTGCTGCTGCGCCAGGCTCCCGCGCGCTATCAACGGGCGCTGGCCGAGAACATGCGCAAGCGGCGGCTCAGCCTCGACGGCGCGGCCCTGGACCTCTCGGATAAGACCACTGTCGAGGTTCTCGCGGCGGCCCTACGCCACCCCGATGAGCTTCAGGTGCTCCACGCGCTCCAGCTCATCCGGGTCGCGCCGGCGGCCTGGGACCCTCACGTCGCCCCGTTACTCGACCACCCCTCACCCGATGTGCGGCTGCTGGCGCTTCGCCACCTCGGGCGGCCGGGGAACACGGCCTACACCCAGCGGTTGGCGGCCCTGCTCGATACGCCAAGCGACATGCTGCGCGCCGCCGCGATCGAGGGCTGGTGCGCGGTCCAGGGGCAGGCCGCCATCGCGCGCGCCACCGCCTGGCTGGACGCCCCCAGCCCGGCCATTCGCGCGGCCGCTATGGTCGGCCTCATCAAGTACGGTGGGCTGGACGGCATCCTCCAGGCGGCCATCCCCTTGAAGGAGATGTTGGCGAGCCGCGACCCGGCGCAGCGGGCGGAGGGGGCCGCTGTCCTAGCGAAGCTCGGCGTTGCTACCTTCTTCCAACCTCTCATCCCCCTGTTCGACGATCCGAGTCCTGCCGTTCGGCTGAGCGCCATCCGCGCCGCGGGCGTCTTGCGCGTTCCCGAGCTGGCCCCCCTGCTGGTGCGCACCCTCGAAGACAAGCCGACGGCAGGCCTGGCCGCCGCCGCCCTCGCCCAGTACGGGACGGGAATCGAGCCTCTCCTGGCCCAGACGCTCGCCAGCCCGGACCGGAGCCGTGACGCCCGCATCCACGTTGCGCGTATCCTGCAGCACGTGGGGACGCGCGAGGCGGGCGCCGTGCTCCTGGCGCAGATCGAGGTGGCGGACGACAGGGTGCGGCTGGCCGTCTACCGCGCCCTCGCCCGCCTCCAGGCCGACGGCGCGGTAGCCATCCCGCGTGAGACGCTTCGCGAAGCCATTGACCATGAGCTGCGCGCAGCGTATGGGGTGTACACACGACGCGCCAGTCTGGCGGCGATGCCCCGCGACCCCCTGCTGGGTGACGCCCTCGACGCCAGGCTGGGCCATGCGCTCGACCGTCTCTTCGCCCTGCTCGCCCTGCTCTACCCGACGTCCGCCATCACCACCATTCGGCAGACCCTGGAGGGGCCGTCGAGTGACGCGCGGGCGCAGGCGGTGGAACTGCTGGACACCCTACTGGCGCAAGACATCAAGGACGGCCTGCTCCCCCTCCTCGAAGCGCCTCCTGAGCAGGTGGTGGCCATCGCCCACCGACGCTTCGGCCTGAGCACAGACTCGCCCGGCATCGTCCTCACGGACCTAGCGCGCGGCGAGGATGTCTGGCTACGGGCCTGCGCCCTCTTTCGCATCGCGCAGCAGCCCGAACTCGAGCTGGCGCAGGTGATGGACGAGGCGTTGAGCGCGGACGACGAGCTGGTCCGCGAGACGGCTGCCCAGGGCTATCGAAGCCTCGTCGCAGCGCACGACGGGGCGGCGCGTGTGAGATGACCTGAAGCACTCCAACCTGTCCCATCGTAAGGAGCGGCTATGGCTGAATTCACAGCCCTGTACCAACGCGCTGTCCTCTACGACATTGTCTTCAACCGCGACGTGAGCCGCGAGGTAGACTTCGTGGCAGCGGCCTACCGGCGCTTTACGGGCGCGGAGATGAAGTCTCTGCTTGAAGTCGCGTGCGGTCCGGGCTACCACGCCTGCCATTTCGCCCGGCAGGGGGGGCGCGCGGTCGGTCTCGACCTCCAGCCCGAGATGGTCGCTTTCGCGGCGGAAATGGCGGCTGCCCGAGGCGTCCGCGCCGCCTGGGTCGCGGGCGACATGCGCGACTTCCGCCTCGACGCGCCGGTCGATGCGGCCATCTGCCCCTTCGATGGCATCGACGCCCTGCTGACGAATGCCGACCTCATTCACCACTTCCGCTGCCTCGCGGCCAACCTGACGCCAGGCGGCCTGTATGTGCTAGAGATCACGCACCCGCGCGATTGCGGCTTCCACGACTACGGCGCCTTCCGCTACAGCGGCGCGCGTGATGGCGTGTCCGTCGCGATTGTGTGGGCCACCAACCACCCGACGGCGGACATCGTGCGCGGGGTGGCGCACGTCGAATTGGAGATTCACGTGGACGACCACGGGCAGCACACGGTCATCCACGACGCGGCCGATGAACGCTTCCTGGTCCCCCAGGAGATCGAGCTTCTAGCAGAGCTTTCCTGTGCGCTACGGATCGTGGGCTGGTACGGTGACTACGATCTCGGCCAGGCGCTCGACTCCTCCCCCGTGTCTCGACGAATGATCGCGGTACTGCAGAAGGCATAAGGAGACATGGCCATGACCCAGCCGCGCTGCTCGTACTGCTCGGTGAAGCTGGAAGCCCGCGACTGCGAGGCCAAGGCCGGCTACGGCGTGTTCTGCCGCGAACCTGTGACGGCGGGTGAGGTCCTCGTGGTGTGGGGAGGTGACGTCATCACGGGTGAGGAACTGGCGGCCCTACCCGTCGAGCGGCATCACTACGCCCTCCAGGTGGAAGAGAATCTCTACCAGATTGCCTGGCACGGCCCCGAACCCGCCGATTATGTCAACCATTCGTGCGCACCGAACGCGGGGCTGCGCGGCCAGGTGGCACTGGTCGCCCTGCGTGACATCGCAGCGGGCGAAGAAGTCTGCTACGACTACGCGACGAGCGAAGGCGGGGCCTGTCCGGAGTTCGAGTGCCACTGCGGCGCGCCACAGTGTCGAGGGCGCGTGACGCAGCACGACTGGCGGCGGCCCGAGCTGTGGGACCGCTACGCGGGCCACTTCTCCCCGTACCTCCAGCGCCGCATCGACCTGTTACGCTTGGGCGAGGCACAGCGCCTGGACTGGGCTAGCCGTCCGGCGCCCTCCTCGCTCCCTGGACAACGGTGGGCGTGGCCCAACTTCCTGTGGCGCGGCGTGAGCGCCCTCCTGTCCGCTCTCTCCCAGTGACAGCGTTCGGGACCGCGTTCGTCGTCTGGGCGTGACGGGCTGCTGTCTGAATCGGGACCTCAGGGGGCAATGATGTCACTCTCGACCATCGAGAAAGTGCTGTTCCTCAAAGGCGTCGAGCTGTTCACCGAGATTCATGGGGAGGACCTCGTCCCCCTGGCGCGCGTGACGCACGAAGCCCACTTCGCGCCCGGCGAGGTGTTTATCCGCCAGGGCGATGTGGGCGATTGTCTCTACATCGTCGTCGACGGTGAGGTCGACATCGTGATTCAAGGGGTAGGCCCCGTTGCGCACCGCAGCGCGCGCGGCGTCATTGGCGAGATGGCCGTCATCTCGCAGCAAGCCCGCTCGGCCGACTGTGTCGCCGTCGGGGAGGTGACGGCGCTGCGCATCGATCAGCGGGATTTCTGGGAGTTGATTGAGGAGCAGCCGGCCGTCGCACGGGGGGTCATCAAGGTTCTGGCGCAACGGTTGGATGAGGCCGTCAGCAATCTGCAACGGGTTGGGCAAGCCCTAAGCAATCACCATACGCTCGAGGTGACTGTGACACAGGGTGATGGGGAGTATCAGCCTGTTGCCACGTGAGTAGGTGGCCAGCGCCTCGTCCACGTATAGGATTCTATCTGTTCATCTGACTCTGAATCAGGGCAGCGTAATGTCCGTTGTGCGCCAGAAGTTCCTCATGGCGGCCGCGCTCGGCAATTCTCCCCTCATCAAGAACCAGAATCAGGTCTGCATTGCAGATGGCGCTCAACCGATGAGCGATGACAATGCGGGTGCAAGCCAACCGACTTAGGTCGTGGTCGACCAGGGCTTCGGTATTGGCTGCGCAAGCTGTGGTAGTTCAACCCTCGCAGCGGCCAGCCATCGTAGAGAATGTCACCTTCGCTGGGTGGATACAGGCCGAGGAGAAGCATCGCCAGCGTACTCTTGCCGGAGCCAGTGCGGCCCACGAGGGCAACTTTCTGCCCAGCCTCAATCGTCAGTGAGATATCGTGGAGCACGAGAGGCGCTATGAGTTGCTGGACGAGGCCGAGAAGGTCTTGTTTCGGCGCCTGGCGGTGTTTGTGGGAGGCTGTACACTCGAGGCCATCGAGGCCGTGTGCAACGGGGACGGCATCTTGCCTAATGTGCTGGCGACTCTGGCGTCCCTGGTAGACAAGAGCCTGCTTCGGCAGCAGGACGGCGTGGGAGGTGAGCCACGCTTCCGACGGCTGCGGGTCATTCGAGAGTATGCATGGGAGCAGCTTGAGGCGAGCGGCGAGGGGCAAGTGATGGGGCGGCAGCACACAGTCTTCTTCCTGCACCTGGCAGAAACGGCTGATCCGCACCTCCTTGGCGCCGACCAGGGCGTGTGGCTGAGCCGGTTGGAAAGCGAGCACGATAACCTGCGCGCTGCCCTGGAACGGTGCAAGACGGACGGCAACGCGGAGCTAGGAGTGCGGTTAGCAGGCCAGCTCTGGCGGTTTTGGTACTTGCGGGGTTATCTGCACGAGGGTCGGCGCTGGCTGGAGGATGCGCTGGCGACGCCGACGGCAGTGTCGCCACGGGTGAGGGCCAGGGCCCTCTTTGGCGCGGGTGTTCTGGCCTGGCGGCAGGGAGACTACACCTCGGCGCGCGTGCTGCACGAGGAAGGTCTGGCCCTCAATCGCCAACTTGGTGACCGGAAGGGCATTGCGGACTCCCTCAACAACCTGGGCATTGTTGCCTCCCGGTAGGGTGATTATGGTCGAGCACGGGCATTGTACGAGGAAAGCCTGGCGCTCATGTGAGAGCTTGGGGAGAAGCGGGGCATCGCCGTCTTGCTCAACAACCTCGGACTCGTGGCGGTGAACCAGGGCGATTATGCCACGGCGCGCAGACATTACGCGGAGACCTTCGCCATCATGCAGGAGTTGGGGGACAGACGCAATATGGCGACGGCTCTGAACAATCTGGGGGAAGTGACCTTTTCTCAAGGGGATTACGCGGCTGCGCGCGGGCACCATGAAGCCAGTCTAGCGATCATGCGCGAGGTAGGGGACAAGCGGGGTATCGCCCTGTCGCTCACCAATTTAGGGCTGGTCGCATGGCATGAGGGTGCTGGGAACGGGGCGCGCGCGCTGCATGAAGAGAGCCTGGCGCTGTGGCGGGAGGTGGGCGATAAGCATGGCATTGCCTCGGCCCTCAATAACCTGGCGCCTGTGCTGCACGCGCAGGGGAACCTGGAGATGGCCCATGCGCTCCTTGCCGAAAGCCTCATGTTGCGCCAGGAGGCGGGGGACAAGTATGGCATTGCCCACTGTCTCGCCCAGTTGGCAGAGTTGGCTGTGACGCAAGCCCAGCCAAGGCGGGCAGCGCGACTGCTGGGGGCGACCGAGACTCTGCTTGAGGCCATTGCCGGGCGCTTGGACGCTGCCGAGCGCAGCCGCTATGAGCACACGATGGTTTCGGTGGTGGGGACACTGGGGGAGGCCGCGTTAGCGCCAGCGTGGGCGGAGGGGCAGGCGATGAGCCTGGAAGACGCCGTTGCCTATGCGCTCGAGGCAGCGTCAGCTGCCCGCTCGACGAATAGCTCTCCCGCTTCGGCGTGACTCAGTTCCCTGGGCCAGCGTCGGGTCAGCGCCGGAGAGGCTCCTGGCGCCAGGGCTACGATCTGACCAGGTTCCCGCGCAGGGCGAGAAGCTGGCGATGGGAAGGGATGTTGTCCAGGAAGACGCGGCGGCGCACCTCCGAGGTAAACTGGGCGGCGCGGGTGTGGAGCATCTCCATGCCCCGCGCCAGCGCGCGCTCCGCGCGTGGGTCATGGGCCGCGCGCCAGGTCCAGTAGCCGGCCAGATACACCTGGCTCGGGTCCAAGGCCCCATCCGGGAGGGGGGTGACGGCGTTGGGCCAGATGCGCGCCAGCCAATCCAGACTCTCTGTCAAATGACCCTGGCCGAGCGCGATCCGGGCCAGACCGGCGAGCGGCTCGACGGCCAGGTGCGCCTGCTGCATCGACAGCCGACGGGTCAGCGCGCCCTCGTACATGCCGCGCGCCTCCTCCCACGCCCCCAGGTCGATGAGAAGATGGCCCAGGTAGGTCATGGCGTCTGCTTGCATGCGGCGGTCGGCCTGGGCGTCTGCCAACTCCAGCGAACGCTGGAGCCAGTCCCGCGCCGCTGCCAACTCACCCAGGCGATGGCACAGGAAGCCCCGACTCGAGTAAGCGAAGCTGATGAGCACCCGCGCCTTAATCGACTGCAACAGGGGCAGGGCGTCATCCAGGTACGTGGCGGCGCTGGCGTAGTCACCTTGCAGAACCATAAGCATTCCCAGGTCGGCCAGCTCGATGCCGATGCCGCTTCGCATGCCCGTTGCCTGCCACATTTTCAGGCACGCCTCATACCCGGCTTGGGCCTGAGTGAATAGCCCCTGGGGCCAGTAGGTATCCGCCAGGTTATGCAGAATCAGCGCCTCATTATAAGTGTCCCCAACCTTCTGGGTGATGGACAGGGCCTGCTCCTGGAAGACACGGGCCTGGGTATAATTGCCTCGATTCCACTCGGCCCCGCCCAGATAGGGCAGGGTGCGCGCCTCACCCCGTCGTTCGCCGTGCTGGCGGTCTAGCTCTAGCGCGCGAGTATAGTGAGCAATGGCCGTTGTATAGTCACCGTCAACACTCACCAGACTGCCGAGCAGGCGGCGGCTATCGACTTCGAGCCACGGCGCCTGGGCCAAGTGGGCCAAGCGCGCCGCCTGCTCCAGTTGACTCTGGGCCGCCACGCCTTCGCCTAGCCGTTGCAGGGCGTGGCTCCATTGGACGCGGCTCGCCGCTTCGAGCCGGGCATCCTCCAGCGCTTGCGCTTCGACCAGGGCCGACTGGGCCAGGCGCATCGCCTCCTCATAGCGGTCCAGGCGGTTTAGACACGCTGCCCGCGCTGCCTGGAGCCGTCCATTGAAGGCTCGCCCTTCGCGGGTCGCCAGCCCTGTCGTGGCGGCGGCGAACAAGGTCTCCCCTTCGACGTGCAGACTCGCCATGTCGATCAAGCACGCCAACCCCTCCAGGCTGCGCCCTAGATCGGCGACGCGCTCGTGCTGCGCTGCCCATTGCCAGGCGGCGCGGATGTTAGCCCACTCGCGCCGCAGGTCGGCCAGGGTAACGAGAGGCGTCTCGCCGCGCAGGCTGGCCTCGCGCTCCTCCACGCAGGTCAGATAGTAAGCGCTGTGGCGAGCCAATGTCTGTTGCTCGGCCAGGTCAATGATGCGCTCGGCGGCGAACTGGCGCACGACGTCATGCATATCGTAGCGCTGCGTCGTGTCGTCCCAACGCAGGAGGGACTTATCCGCCAGCGCTTCTAGAACGGCGAGACCTGCTGCAGCGATGTCCCCCGTCTCGCGTCCCCCATCAATGACGACCCACTCGGCGGCGTGCCGCGCAAATCCCCCGTGAAAGACGGCGCAGCGGGCGAGAGCCAGCCGCTCGCGCTCGCTTAGGAGACGCCACGAGGTGTCGAACACGGCCCGCAGACTATGGTGGCGCGGCTGCGCATCGTGGCGCTGGGCCGTCAAGACGGTCAGGTCACGGCCAAGCATCTCAGCAATCGCGGCCGGCGTCTGCTGCGACGTCAACGCGGCTGCCAACTCGATGCCCAGCGGCAAGCCATCGACTAACTCGCAGATGCGCGTCACAGCCGCCAACACCGCGCCAGCGAGCCGAAAATCGTCGCTGACACGCTGCGCCCGCTCGGCGAACAGCGCCACCCCCGCCGGCGCGCCTGCCCTCTCGCTCGACGCCACATAGGGTAGCCCTGCGACCCGCACGACCCGCTCCGCCTGCGCTTCCAGGGGTTGACGACACGTAGTAATGACGAGTGTTCTGGGCGAGGTGTGGAGCAGCGCCAGGACGAACTCGACGCTGGGCCGGGCGTTGGGCACAAGCAGGTGTTCAAAGCTGTCCAGGACAAGCAGGGTTTCCCGTTCGCGCAGGTAGTCGAGGACGCGGGTCTCCAGTCCACCGCCTGTCGGAGCCATCAGATGGAGTGCCGTCGCTAGCGCGCCTACCAACGCCTCGCGCGGGGTTGTCGTCCCTTCGAATCCTGAGAGGGGGATGATGTGGGCGCCGTCGGCAAAGCTCGTCTGAACTTCGATTGCCAGGGCCTCGGCCAGGCGCGACTTGCCGACGCCACCCGGCCCGACGAGCGTCAGCAGGCGCGTCGCCGGGTCGAGCGCCAGTTCAGTCAGCCGCGCCAGTTCGGCCTCGCGCCCGATGAGGGGGGTCAGAGGGGATTGGAGATGAGGGAGCGGGGCGGATGGGCTGAGACGGCGCTGGCTCGCCTCAAGCGGCCGGCCAGCGCGGATGCTATCGAAGAGGGCCCGCGTCTCAGGGGCCGGCTCGACACCCAACTCCTGGGCCAGCGCCTTGCGGCATGTCTGATACTGGGCCAGGGCTGCGCTGCGCTCGCCGCTCATCGCCAGGAGGCGCATCAGGTCGCGGTGGGCTTCTTCGCGCCAGGGGACCAGCACTAACTCACGGCGTAGGTAAGCGACTGCCAGAGGGTACTCAGCGCGGCGGGTGTGATAGGCGACGAGATGGTCGAAGGTCTCGAGGGCCTGACGGTGGAGGGCTTCCTGGGTGAATAGCCGCCACTCCTCAAACTCAACGGAGTCGGAGATAGACAGCCCGGCCAGGAACTCGCCGCGGTAGAGACGCGCCGCCTCTTGCAACCGCGCCTGGCACGCCGGACACGTCTCCTGACGGCGGTGGGCATGGCGGCTGCACTCGCGGACGAGGCGGCCAAAGTCGACCACGTCGACGCGCATGCCCGCCGTCAGGCGCAGCTCAACGGTCTTGGTGGTCACATCGAGCAGGGAGGTGGCCGTCTCGTCGCCGAGCGCCTGACGCAGCAAGCTCAACGTCTGGCGCAGGTTGTGGAGCGCCGTCCGCTCCGGCTGATCAGGCCAGAGCAACGTCGCCAGGCTCTCGCGGCGATGGGGCCGGTCCGCCTCGACGACGAGGTACGCCAGCAAGGCCCGGACTTTGTCATGCCTGAAGCCGGTCAACGGCTCACCCTGGCGACGAACCTGCCACGGGCCGAGCAGGTGAATATCAAGGTCACTCATGGCTGTGCCTGCCCCCCTTCTGGCGCCCGGCCAATCCCCCGACAGCCACGGACAGTAGGATTATACCCCCATGCCTCTTGCCCAACAAGTCGGCAGGCCGCCTGATAAGTTTCAGAAACCTGTCAGGTGTTGGTGGACCACCGTTTGTTGACGCCTTGTTGACGCTCCCCCTCTATACTGGCCTCACTGTCGCCTGGACGAAAGCCTTATCGACTCGCTCAGAGGGGCCATGCGCCAACGCAAGCCCGCGTACCAATCGTTTCTCCTGCGGCTGTGGCAAGAGCGTGTCGATGGCCGCCGCATCTGGCGCGCGTCTCTGCACAGCACGACGACAGGGGAAGCCCATGTGTTCAGCAACCTGGCCAGTCTCCTGCTGTTCCTGGCGAACCATTTCCCTGAAGAGGAGGACCCCTTCACCTGGGTGGACATCTAGCGCCTCGCTGTTGACGCGTTGTTGACGGTCCGCCGTTACACTAGGCCGCACCATCCCCATCCACAAGGAGCCGACAGATGAACCGTGTGTTGCGACGCTATCTGCCCCCCATCGCCGCGCTCTTGCTATTGTCTCTCGCCGTGGGCACGTTATGGCCGACGGCCTTCGCCGCGTCCAGGGCGAACTTACCCAACGACTTGCCGCGCGAAGAGTTCAGCCAGGGCAAGCCCGACGGCTGGACCGTCGTCAACAACAAGCCGGCGTCCGGCGGCTGGGTGTTTGACAACCCCATCGGCCAGCCCAACCAGACGAAGGGCGAGGGCGGCTTCGCCCTGAGCTACCAGGCCAAGACGCCGGCGCAGAGCAGCGCCGCGCAGATTGACAGCGAGCTGCGGACGCCCGTGCTGGACCTGAGCGCCGCCACTGACGTGGCCTTCAAGTTCAGCGTGGCCTACGAGACGTACTCCCAGGACGTCCTCAAAATCGATATCAGCACCGACAGCGGCCAAAGCTGGGACACGGTGTGGACGCCTGACACGCCTGATCCAGAGCGGGGCTGGCCGCGCCGCACTGGTAACTGGAGCCTCAACCTCACCGACCGGCTGGCCGGCAAATCAGGCGTCCAGTTCCGCTTCGTCCACAAGACCTACTGGACCTACTTCGGCCCCCATATCTTCCAGATCGACAATGTCGAGGTCGCCGCCATCGGCACGCCGTCGAGTCCGACCAACCCCCGCGCCAGCGCCAACAGCGAGCAGGTCGCGGTGAACGTGGCGTGGGATTTCAGCGGGACAGGCAGCGTCAACGGTTTCAAGATTGAGCGGTCGCCCGATGGCGCGGGCGATTGGGCGACGGTTGGGCAGACCAGGAAGGGCCAGTTGGCCTTCACCGACTACCCGCCGGAGTGCGGCAAGACCTACTATTATCGTGTCGCGGCGTACAACGACAAGTTCACGTCGGACTGGTCGGGCGCGGCTTCCGCTGAGACGCGCTCGTGCAGCCTGCCCCTCATCGAGGTCAACCAGGACGTCGGGCTGGCCTATGGCCGCTACGTCGCGGGCAAGGATACGGCGATCATTGTCTACCTCAAAGACCCGGTCAAGGTCAACGACGCGACCCAGACGGTCAGGGTCGAGCGTAACGGGACGCAGGTTGCCACGCTCACGCCCAAGGCCCGCTCTGGCCTCAGCGAGTCCATCGTCTTCATGTGCCCTGACCGGGGCGCCTGTGGGGATTGGCAAGGCGGGACCTATACCTTCACAGCTAACATTGACGGGACGACGGCCACGCTGTCCAACGTCAAGTTCGAGACGCGCCGCCCTATCCGGGTCCTCGTCGTGCCGCTGCGCGTCAACTACGCGGGCGAGGTCAAAGAGGTCACCGACCCTAAGTGGCGCGAAGCCAGCCCACTGTTCCGCAAGCTCCTTCCCGTCGCGCCGGATGACTTTGTGTGGGAAACCCGGGACAGTGTGGTGGACCTGACCGCCTACGACCTCACCAACTTCCGGGGCCGCATGCAGGCGTATGCCAAGCTGGGCGGGTTGCAGGACGAGGCGTGCAACACGCGGGCGGCGCAGAAGCCCGACAACTGCTACGACACCATCGTGGGCATCCGCCCCGACGACAGCAACCTGCCCCCCTCGCAGCGGCTTAGCCCCGGTGAGGCATTCAACAACGTCGTGCTCTCCTTGCCAGGGGAAGTCGTCGTGCATGAACTGGGGCACACCCTGGGCCTGGGCGATGAGTACGACGCCTGGCCGCGCAATAATCCGAGCGGCCACTTCAACTGCGTGGCGAACCCGCCGCCGTCCAACTACCTGGGCAAGCCGGAGAAACAGGGCGCGCCGCCGGTCCAGTGTACCGACTCGACCACCGAGGGCTTCTACGGGGCCCAGCAGCCGCCCTATGGCTATGGCGTGCTTATCCCAACCAGCGCGCACTCGTTTGACGTGGGCGAGGGCGCCTTCCTGGACGAGCGCCACCTCAACATCATGGGCAACTACGGCCCGCGCTGGATCCACCCCGACACCCGCCGCTACCTGTTCGACCGCCAGGCCCCCAGCGAGGGCGGCGCCGGCAAGCGCAAGGCGGGCGGCGTGGGGCAGTCCATCAGCGCGACAGAGGCGCTGACGTACACGGCCTTCGCCATGGAAGGCCTGATTGACCGCAGCGGCCACTTCGTGACGTTCAGCTCTTCGACCTATAGCACTACCGAGAGTCTGCCGTCGGCCGACCCCGACGACTTCGGCCTGGCCGTACGCGCTATCGGGCCGCTGTCCGAGACGCTGTATGTCCAGAACATCGCGGTGGACTTCGACCTGTCGGACCAGGCGGCGGAGGCCAACGAGGGCTACTTCGCCGAGAGCGTGCCGCTGTCCGACGCGGTGACGGCGCTGGAGATCATCAGCGGCACGACGGTGCTGCGCACCATCCCCATCGTCCCCAACTCCATCACCGTCAACCTGACCGAGCCGGAGGCCGGCGTCACGCTGTCGGGCACGCAGACCATCCGCTGGACGGCGACGAGCGCCAACGGCGCGCCGCTGACGTACCGCGTCGAGTACGCGCGGGAGCCATCGTTGGAAGACACCGACAACTGGATCGAGTTGGCGAGCGGGCTGACGACGACCGAGTGGACCCAGAACTTCGACCAACTGCCGGGCAGCCTGAGCGCGCCCGATGGTGACGGTAAGTCCCGCATCCGCGTCACA
Organism: uncultured Anaerolineales bacterium; assembly: GCA_964557745.1. GTDB lineage: Bacteria > Chloroflexota > Anaerolineae > Epilineales > JAHCIE01 > JAHCIE01. The sequence goes on along the minus strand of CAZLBQ010000024.1, from coordinate 3,528 downwards.
GCCTCCGATGGGCTGCACACCGAGTCTGTGGTCAGCGATGGCAACCCGGTGCCTGCCAAGCCGCCCCAGGTGTTCATTGACGAAGACAACGTCGACTACTCGCGGTTAGACGAGATCGGCGGCCCCGGCGACGTTCTGTCCCTGCCTGCCCAGCGCCCCCCGTTCACGTACAAGGTGGGCGAGCCGATCACGCTGACCGGGTGGGCGGTGGACCCCCAGGAAGGGCCCCTCGACGCCGACGGCGCGTTGACGTGGCGCTCGGACCACTCGCCCAGCCCGCTCGGCGAGGGTGAGACTCTGGTCCTGGAAGACCTGGCCGAGGGCACGTATCACATCACGCTGACGGGCCGCAACAGCCTGGGGCTAGAGGCCAGCGACAGCGTGACGGTGACGATCCTGCCCGACGCCCTCGTGACCATCCACGTTAACCCCCTCGGTGGGGACGAACTGCCCGTGACGACGACGCGGTTCATCAACATCACCGGCTCGACCACGTCGGCCGCGCCCGCCATCGTCCACGTGGAGGACATGCGCTGGCAGAACGCGAGTAACCGCGCCAGCGGCCCTATTGAAGGCACGCCTGCCAACTGGACGATCGCCGGCCTGTATCTCGAGAACGGCTTGAACACCATCACGGTCACGGCCTACGACTCACTGGGCGACGAGACGTCCGAAGACATTAACGTCTACTTTGATGCCTCGGCCGAGCCAGCCTGGCAGCGTCAGGACGGCTACGTGGGTGGCCGCGAGGTCGAGTACCAGGTCGTCGACGGCAAGGCGCTGTTCGAGGGTCACGGCGGCGGCTATATCAACCTGGGCAACCCGGCCACCATCCCCGCCGAGCCGGGCGACATCCGCGACGTCCACAAGGGCTACGCCAGCGGGACGGGTTCCCTCGCCAGCCTCTGGCCGCCGGTCAACGGCGTGGCGACCATCCCCTATGAGATTCACCCGAACACCCCGGCGTCCTCCCGCCCAACCATCGAGAAGGCCGTGCAAGCCTTCAACGAGCAGATGGACGGCGTCATCCGCTGGGTACCGCGCACAAACCAGACCGACTACGTCAGCTTCAAGCTCGACGGCGGGCCGGGCTACTGCGCGTCCCTGGTGGGTAAGGGGGATGGTGAGCAGTTCATCGACGGCGACCCGCAGTGTGGCGTCGGCACCATTGTCCACGAGATGGGCCACGCGGCCGGCATCGAGCACGAGCAGAGCCGCACCGACCGCGACAAGTATATCACCCTCAAGCCTGAGAACATGACGGCGGAAGACCTGACCCAGTGGGAGATCAACTCGGGTGGGGTGGACCTCGGACCCTATGGCTACGGCTCGGTCATGCACTACGGTCGCGGCTACGGCCGCCCAGGCGTCTTCCCGACCTTTGTCACCATTCCGCCCGGCCTCCACATTGGCCTGCCGGGCAGCGCGACGAAGTACCTGTACGACGGCGACATCGACTCGCTCAAGCGGCTGTACGGCAAGCCCGCCAGCGAGATCGTGGTCACCACCAACCCGCCCGGCCTGCGCGTGACGGTGGACAAAGTCGAGTACGTCACGCCGCAGACCTTCAACTGGGCCATCGGCGAGCAGCACACGCTGAAAGTAGCGACGGACGCGCAGAAGGTGGACGACAGCTACTACCTCTTCGGGCGCTGGAGCACCCAGACCGACCCGGCCGGCCCCTTCCCGCCGGAGACGACGGTCACGGTGACGGCGGGCGATGGCAGCCGCACAACCCCCAGCAACCGCCCCGCGCAGACCATCTATATCGCCGACTTCAAGGCGCTGTACCCGGTCCAGACGGAGGTCGAGCCGGAGGGCGCGGGCACGGTCACCATTAGCCCGCTGCCGCAGTCCTATCCCGGCGCCGACCCCAAGCAGTTGTACCTGCTGGCCGACTCGCCGGTCAGCTTCACCGCCACGCCCAATGGCGCCAACCAGTTCGCCTACTGGGTGAATGTGGACGAGCCGCGCGGCGCGAACCCGAAGCCGATGCATGTCCTGCGCCCCATCAGCGCGCGCGCCGTCTTCACCACCAGCCCGGTGACCACCATCACCGCTGACCCGGAGGGGCTAGGTGTCCGGATCAAGGTGGACGGCAACGACGTTCTCCCACCCGCACGCTTCCTCTGGACGCCGGGCAGCACACACTCGGTGGACGTGGCCTCACCACAGCCCAACGACAAGGAGCCGACCCGCTTTGAGTGGCAGAGTTGGAGTGACGGCCAGCCCAAGGCTCACACTATCACCGTCGGCTCGACGAGTGAGACGTATACGGCCCGCTTCGTGACCAAGTACAAGGTCATGGCTGAGGGGCTGCCCAACGACCCGCAGAACTGCGCGGGGACGGTGGAGTTCAACCCGTCCGACACGTTTGCGACAGCGGGCACGGAAGTGACCTTCAGCGCCAACCCGAAGCCTGGCTGGACCTTCACCGGCTGGATCAAGGGGCTGACGGGGACCGACAACCCGGCCTCGCTGACAGTCGAGCGCGACGTGCGCGTCCAGGCCCGCTTCAACAACGGGTCCACCAGCGCCCTGGCCGTCACAGGCGTGAGTCCGTCGAGCGCCATCGCCGGAGCGAGCGCCTTGGAGGTGACCCTCAACGGGACAGGTTTTACCAACCGCACCAAGGTCCAGGTCAACTCGCTGCCCGGCGCGTATATCACGGGCGATCAGGTGGTCACGTTCGTGAGCGATACCCAGATCAAGTTTACCCTGCAACGCGACGAGATGGCCGACGCCGGCAAGCTGAAGATTATCGTCTTCAACCCGGACCCCAACAACTCCAGCTGTCGGGCCTCGGCCATCGGTGACTTCACCGTCCGCCCGCGCGCCGCCGGCCAGGTCGAGACGCCCACGCCAACCCCGCCCGTCTCGACGCCCACCCGCACGGCGACGCCGCCGCCCGGCGCGACGACCGCTGTCCCGCCGACGGCGACGCATACGCCGACGCCGACGCCGACCCGGACGCCTACGGCGACCCCTGGCGCGCCGACGTACCGTATCTACCTCCCCCTGGTTCGCCGTGGCGACCCGGGCCGCTAGGCGCTAGACCGCCCGGCCCTGACAGGGCGCATCCCTGTCAGGGCCGGGCGGTCCCTGTAATACCGTCCTCTGGTCCGTGGCGAGATCTCCCTGCCAGGTGAAGATTCCTGCCCACGTTGGGTGCGCGCCCAGTGCTATAATGACAGGGGGCGCATCTGCCGCACCCCTGTCTGTCGGTGCGCCTGCCCAGAACGCCCCCAGACCGCCTCGTCCGCCATCTGTATAGCTTGCGTGAAGTCACGCAAGGGGGAGCAATGTCGGCTTCCTTCAACCGCCTTCCGGCACGGCCCGCCGCCGCCCCGTCTACCCCCGTAGACGACGGAAGCGCGACCCCCGGCCGCGCCCCTACCCCGCCTCCCCGCGAGGCCGTCTCCCACCCCAGCGGCGACAACCGCTTCCGCATCCTCGACGCAACGATGAAGCGGCAGCAATACCAGCAGGACGCCCTCATCGAGGTGCTGCACAAGGCCCAGGAGGTCT
>CAZLBQ010000023.1:0-24233 GCA_964557745.1 uncultured Anaerolineales bacterium | reverse complement strand
CCGATCCTCTGGCCATACGGCTACACCACGCCCGACGTGCCCGCCGACACGACCCAGGACGACCACAACGTCCTGGTCGCCATGGGCCAGGCGATGGCCGCGACCAACGGCTATACCCCCGAACAGGCCAGCGACCTGTACATCACCGACGGCTCCATCAACGACTGGCTGTACGGCAAATACGGCATCCTGAACTACACCTTCGAGATGTATCCGACGTCGTCAGCCCAGGGCGGCTTCTACCCGCCCGACGAGGTCATCGCGACCCAGACCTCGCGCAACCGCGCCGCCGTCCTCTACCTGCTGGACAAGGCGGTCTGCCCCTACAGCGTCATCGGCAAGGACGCCCAATACTGCGGGACGGCCAACACCGGCTTCCGCAGCCCCAGCGCCAACGCCGCCGTCACCAGCAGCGCCGGCGACAACAACGGCTACGAGACGGCGGCGGCCAACGCCTACGCCGACGACGGCCAGTACGCCGTCGACCTGAACAGCGGCACGAACACCAACACGTCGTGCGCGAACACCGGCAAGGACAAGCACCGTTTCTCGAACTACGGCTTCGCCCTGCCCGGCGGCGCGGCCATCACCGGCATCGACGTGCGCGTGAACGCCAAAGCCGACAGTACCTCCGGCTCGCCCAAGATCTGCGTCGAGTTGTCGTGGGATGGGGGCGCGACGTGGACCGCCGCCAAGTCCACCGGCGCGCTGTCCACCAGCGAGGGCAGCTACATCGTCGGCGGCGTCGCCGATACCTGGGGCCGCACCTGGGGCAGCGGCGACTTCAGCGACGCCAACTTCCGCGTCCGCCTGACCGACGTCGCGAGCAACACGTCGCGCGACTTCTCGCTGGACTGGGTGGGCGTGCGCGTACGCTACAAGTAGCGACCGCTGTATCACACGTGGTCAGACGGGCCTTAATGCGCCGAGCCAGGCTCTGGTCGCGTTGGGGCCTGTCTGGCGTCGGGGCGCTTAGGTAGCGCCCCGCTGGCCCGGGGCATCCGCTGAGCGTTATCCTGGTATCGTCATCTCGGTTTATCGCCACGCTGGACGTGAGGCAGGTAGAGCGAGTACGCGCCGCTGACGGGCGGCGCTGTCCCATCACCGCTGATCACCGTGAGGGTGACACTCACCTTCTGTTGGAACGAGCCGGCCTGGATCAGTAGAGTGTCGTAGTAGGTCCCAGGCGTCAGCGTACTGGCGTCAGCGGTCACTTCGAGCGTCGTCGGCGTCTCGCCGCTCTCGGCGCTCAGCCGTAACCAGGGCTGTGTCCGCGTCGCCGTCCAGGTCGTCTGCATCACATCGGTCGACGTGACGACCAAAACGTCGGGCTGGCCGACCATCCCCCTCTCCGCCGACAGCGCGACGACCGAGGGGTGCGCAGCGATGCCAGGCGCGCCGGTCGGGGCATGAGTAATGCCCCGGCTGCGGTCGATGTTTGTCACACCATCGACGGCCGCGCCCGCGTCGTCCGGGTCCCAGAAGTTGGCAGCCTCGTCACGGTCTGGAATCCCATCGTTATCGAAGTCCGACTCGACCGTGACGACCAGCGTATCCTCCGCCGTGTTGCCTTCACTGTCCACGCCCCGCAGGACGATCTTGTGAGTACCAACTGTCAGGGTTGGCGTAATCTCCTCGCCCGTACCCAGTTCACCATCGAGACTCGAGGACCAGGTCAAGCGGCCCGACGGCAGTAGTCCATCCTCCAGGTCTGTCGCCAGCCCTGCTAGGTGGATGGTCTGGCGCTCGACATAGCGCGCCGAACTCGTGGGAGCCGTGATGCTCACCAGCGGCGGCTTGCCCGCGACGGTGAAGCGGCTGCTGACCGCCTCCGCCGTGTGGAAGCCATCGCTGGCGACGACCTTGAGGCGGCTGAAGCTGCCTGGCTTAGAGCCGGCTGCCAGGGTCGTATTCCACGTGAGCGCCGCCTCGCTGACGCCGGCCGCAATAATCTGCCACGCGGCGCCATCATCGGAGGAGTAGAACACGTTAAAGGTCAGCGGGTCGCCGTCTGGGTCGCTTGCGTTCCACGCGACGCTCACATCGTCCTCTGCTCCGAAGGCGCCGCCCGCTGGGGCCGTCACGCTCACCGTCGGCGGATTCGCGCTGAGGGTGTAGGTTGCCAGGGCCGTAAGATCGCGGACAATCTGAACGGCGCGCGTCCCGTCCGGTAGCGGCCGTTGGACGCTGAATAGGCCCAGGTCGTGGTTGTCGGGCAGGCTGCCATGCTCCGACAAGACGAACGAGACCGGGAAGCCGGCGCGCGCCAACTCGTGGCCCGCGCCGTCCTGGAACACGAGCGCGTAGGGGCCTGCCGCCAGTGGAGACAGTGGCGTATCGGGCGGCAAGAGGTACGAGTTCGTCCGCGTGACGACGCCGGCGGCGGTGATTTGACCCTGGATGGCAAAGACCCCTCCCGCTGTGCGCTTCGCTGCCGGGCGCTGGGCGAGGGACGTCCCCGTACTGTCGAAGCCGCGCACCGCGCCGACGATGCCGCCAAAATCGTCAGGCTCGAAGAGGGTGTTGTCATTGGTCTGAGTGCCGCAGCAGGACCCTTCCATCGCCGCGTGGGATTGCGGCAGCGCGACGCCCGTCTGCACGTTGAACCCGCGCGTCTCAGGAGAAGCGCCAAGGGAGTCGAGAACAAATTCATGATGCACATGCGCATCGAGCAGCCCGACGCGGCCGATGTTGTGCGCCAACTCCTGAACAGCGACCGCGCCGGTGGCGTCGACCCCCTCGAAGGGGTTGATGCCCAGCCCGTTGATGTTGCCACGGGTGATGCCGAAGACACCCAGCCAACCCCGTCCCAGGATGCCGCCGGGACCAGGGTTGAGGCGCCAGGGGACAAAGCCGACCGTGACATCGAACCGATCTCGCCCTGCCGTGACCGCCCCGTTCGCGGCGACACGGCTATCCTCCAGCCGGTCGGTGACAAACCCAAAGCCAGGATTGTCGAGAACCTGCGGTCCGGGCGGCGAGCCGCCGCTGAAACGGGCGGGGATGGTAAGAAACCCGGCCTGGGTAGCGAAGCGCAGGCCGACGCTGCGATCTGTATCAAGGGGGCCAACACCACGCCGTAGCGGGTAGACACGGCCGAGGGTCGCCATAGTACGCTGGAGTGAAATAAGCTCGGAGCGTGTCGGGTTGCTGCCGGCAATCACGCTCAGAATGCGCATGTCCTTGGTGCGCTCGACGGTACGTGTGACCGTGGCGCTGTAGACGGAAACGCCGCCGACACGCAGATCGACCCTGAAGGTATAGGCGCCGCTGGTGGGAATCTCGGCGCCACTCAGGAAGAAATGCACGTTGAACTGCTCAGAGAAGGCGCGGAGTGTGTTGTTGAAGGCACGCGGTCGGATCACCGCCGGCACGAGGAAGCCCCCACCCGGCCCGCTCACGATCAGCGAGCCGCTGTCAACAGTGACCGGCGCGTCGCGCAGGCTGGTCCCGGTGTAGACCCGGACCAGCGTTTGTTTGCCCGCCACCAGGGGATACATCTCGGACGGTAGCCCCTGATTGACTTCGATAGCCGACCCATCCCCTGACGCCACGCAGCCGAACGGCCCCATCCCGCACACCTGCGCCAGCGTGAAGGGCGGCGTCAAGGCCGCCGCACCACCCTCCGTGATGACGGTCAGCGGCCCGCTGACCGCGTTGGGCGGAATGGTAATCCGCACTTCGTTACTCGCCAGCGGGGTGGCGCTCGGCGCCTCGACGCCGTTGGCGAAACGGATCTTCGTGGTGGATCCCCCTAGATTCGCGCCCTGGGCTATGAGAGAGATACCCGCCCCGGCCGCGGTTGGCGTGTACCGGCTGACCGTAGGCACGGGCGTGAAGTCACTCGTGGTCGTATCCGTCCCGCCGGAGTGTTCGATGCGGATGGGGCTTTTGACCGCGTTATACGGAACCCGCACCCGCAGCGCGTCGGCTCGTGGTGGGTCAACGAGTGTTGCCTCGGCCGCTGTGCCATCGGGTCCCGTGAAGAAGACGCGGTTGGCATCGACGCTGCCGACATAGAAGTTTCTGCCGCTCAGGGTAACAATGGTATCGACGGGGCCGGACCGCGGGTTGAAGTCCGACAGTCGAGGCGCTTCGAGACCGATAGGCCCGTGTAGACCTCCCCGAATGCTCAGCCCGCCGAGCGTGCCAAACCATGCGCCATCATCGTTGTCGACGGCCAGCGCGCGAGGTTGGATCAGGTCACGCGCCAGCCCGCTGTTCACGCGCGTAAACACCTGCCATTGTGATCCGTCGAAGCGGCTGACGCCCTGAGTTGTACCGAACCATACTCGGCCCGCCGGGTCTACGGCGATGGCCTGAATCGAGTCGCCCGCCAGACCGCCGTTGGTCGAGGCGACAGTATAGGCCGTCCAGGTGACGCCGTTGAAGAGGCTGACCCCCGCCTCTGTTCCCACCCACATGCGGCCGGAGCCGTCCACAGCCAGCGCGTCTACCCTATCACTGACCAGGCCCCCACTCGTAGTGGCGGACGTATACGTGGTCCAACTTCGGCCTGTATAGACGCTGATGCCCTGGTCAGTCGCCAGCCACATCTGGCCTGTTGTGTCTCGTCCGACAGCGCTCACCGTGTTCGAGACGAGGGGCGAGTTGGCGGTGCTCAAGCTGACCCACGACAGGCTGGTCGGGTTGAAGACTCTCACGCCGCCGCCGCCCAGGGCCACCCACACCCGGTCATCGGGGGTGCGGTCACTGGCCAGGCTGTTGAGCCTGGCCGTCCCGTCCGGGATGGCGAATTCACGCCAGTTGTCTGTCCCCGGCTGATACAGCCAGATGGAGCTTCCGACATTGTCGCCGGCGTCCAGCCAGGTCTGCCCGGCCCACAGGCGGCCCGCGCTATCCCGGTGCAGCGCCGTGATGCCGGCCGACGTCCCGCCGCCCGGAACGAGGGGGTAGTAGCGCCACGCGCCATCGAAGCGATGGACCCCGTCGCGGGCGCCAATCCACGCCTGCCCCGGACGCTCGTCGAGCCATAGGGACCGAATGCTGGTAGTCAACGGTGAGTTGGCGCTGGTGAACGTCTTCCAGTTGAGGACGACACTGGCGACGCCTCGCGGGTCGGCATCCCCTGTCCCGATCCACACCCGTTCCAGCGCCGGCGCGATGGCTGTGACATAGTTCGAAGGCAGACCGGCCGCAGGCGAGGGATTCTGACACGTCCCCCCGCCGACTTCGTAGTAACACCACGTGCCGTGGTCGAAAATGCTGAGGGCCAGCTTGTTGGGCGCATCAGGCGCGTCCGGGCTGAGGCTCGCCGTTCCCTCCGCCTTCCCTGGCGCAGGCTCTGTTTGCCCAATCCAGATTCGCCCCTGCTGGTCAGTCGCCAGCGTGCGGATCGTATTGTGGGTCAACCCCGAGTTGGCGACGCTGTACGTCGTCCAGGTTGCCGTGGTGGTTAGGTCGAGGACCACGGCCCCATGCGCGCCCGACACATCGCTGCCCAACCAGATGCGGCTCGGCCCATCCATAGCCAGGGCATTGATGCGCGGGGCGGGGAGAGGATGCCCACGACCCACGCTGTAGTTGGCCCAGGAGTAGCCGCAGTTGGTGAAGCCAGGCGGGACGAGGCCGTACGTATAGACGCTGACGCCATTGTCGTGACCAACCCAGTACTCCGGCGCCGAGCCACACAGCGGCGTCGAAGAGGCTCGGACGGCCATCACGTTCACGTTGTTGCTTGCCAGCCCGTTGCTCGTGGTTTCAGCGGTCAACATGCCCAGCAGTGTCGGTGGATTGGCGTTCGGGTCAAAACGAGCGACCCCGCCACCCACAAGCCCCACCCAAACCTCAGCGTCCGTGACGGCGATGCTCGAAATGTTCGCGCCGGGTAGGTAGTGTCGCCAGTTGCCGCCGGGGAGACGCACGGCCAGTCCCCCTGGGAACGACGCATACGGCGCGGACCCGGCCCAGACTTGATTCCGGTTGTCCACGGCCACTGCCGATACCCAGTTGTTCACCAGCTCAGGCGTCGTAACAACTGTCCACCCCGTCCCATCGAACCCACTCAGGCCGCCGCCGCTGTAATTGGCGCCGCTGCGCGTAGGCTGAAGCCCTACCCACGGGCGTCCCGCCGCATCCACGGCCATCGAATTGACGTTATTCCCGCCGACGCCGCTGTTCGTGGTATCGTACACCGTCCATTCACCCAGGGGGACAGTCGGGTTAGTGGTGCGTTTGAGAAGATCACCAGGCCCGCCCGCTGGGCCTGGTGATGGCAGGTGAGGGGTGATTCGGGTGGCAGCCCGTGCCTCATGCCGGGCCATGCTCGACCCAGCCAGGACAGTAAGCAGGCTGACGGACGCGATGACGGCCATGACAAGCGGACGAAGCCTACGCATAATGCCTATGGCGTAATTCTCCTATGGGTGCGAGTCACGTAACGCGCGATGCTTCGCGGCGTTCAGCCTGACATTCAGCTGTCAGTTCCTATGGAGCGGGCCGCTAGGCACAATGTAGAGCGCCGAGTGGCATAGCCGCCGAGAAAACGAGCAGTGGGGAGTGCTTTAGAGTCAGAGTGTATCACCCGCGCTGTGAACTGTCAAGGCCCAATTTCCCGCTGCCCGGGCGCTCTGTCTAGGTCGAGGGGGGACCGGTTTGAGCGAGCCGCCGAGCTATGTTATCATTGGGCGCCGGACGATGTGACGATATCCCCGCATACAGCGAAAGGTGGCGTGAGGTATGCCCAAGCTATGTCTGACCCTCTTACTAGCGGTTCTTGGCCTGGGGATGGTGGCCTGTCGCGTTGACCCGCGCCGCCAGGCTACCCTCGCGCCCGATGTAGTACGCCAGCTCGACCAGACCATTGACCAGTACATGCGCGACAATAACCTGCCGAGTGTGGTAGTCGGCCTCTGGATCCCCGGCCAGGGCGAGTATGTCGTGACACGCGGCACGGCCAATCTGGACACCGGGCGGCTGCGCGAGCGGAATGACCCTTTCCGCATTGCCAGCATCACCAAGACATTTACCGCCCTTGCGATTCTCCAGTTAGTGGATGAAGGCAAGTTAAGCACGACAGACCCCATTGCGAAGTGGTTCCCCGACTTCCCCAATGCCGACCGTATTACCGTGGACGATCTGTTGCGGATGCGCAGCGGCATTCCCGACGCGGCGGACCAGGCATTTCTCGAAGACTGGTACTCGCACGTTGACGCCAACATCACCACCCAGGACATGATCCGGCGATCCGCCGCGAAAGCCGCCCAGTTTACGCCCCCCAATCAGATCACCAGGTACACCAACGTCAACTACAACCTTCTCGAAGAAATCATCCGCCAGGTGTCAGGTCAACCCATCCACGTCCGCATTACCGAGAAGATTCTCAAGCCCTTGGCTATGACCAACAGCCTCTATCCGGTCGACAACCAGCTGCCGGGGCAACTCCGCGGTTATAGTTGGAACGCCCAGACAGGCAAATACGAGGATAAGACCGTACTCAATCCCGTTGTCGCCGGTGGCGCTGGAGCGATGATTTCGAGCTTATCAGACCTCAAGACGTACGCCAAATCACTCTGCACAGGCCGCTTGTTGCGTTCCGAGACCCATCGCGCCCAGATGCAGGGACAACCCCTAGCGGGCAGCCCCGATTTTGTGCGCTATGGAGAGGGTATCGGCTGGTTTGGCAAGTTCTGCGGCCACACAGGCACCATCTTTGGCTTTAGCACCGATATGTTCTATCTGCCCGAAAAGGATGCCGTCCTGGTCGTCAATGTCAATCGTCTGGATGTGGACGACCACAGCCACTCCACTCCATTGTCCTTGATGATCACCAAAATCGTCTTCCCGAACGACGTCAACTGGTAAGCAGACCCGATTACCCATCCCACTTCAATTACCGAGTTAACCGTCCCACGACAAGAGGACGAGTCGTAGCGTCAAAGTACACTGAACTGGCCGCCTCACTCCACGTATAACCGACAATGGTCCCTTGCGTATCTGCGTAGAGACGCAAGATACCCTCGCCCGCGCCTCGGTGAAACTGCCCATCGCTGAGGCGGCGGGTATCGGTCGGCCCATGTCCGGACGTGCTTGAGTCAATCACCTGGACGGACCACTGGACTGTGTCCGGTATTTGGGGCTGACTTGGGACACGGCGCTGTGGCGCGCCAGCCACGAGCATGATATGGCCCGTGTTATCCCCTGGGGCGTTGTTCAGATAGCGAATGGCAATGATGTCGCCTAGCCGAAGGTTGGTGATGCGCCGGATGCGGCTGAACCCGTTCTGAGTGAGGATCGCGGTGTAGTAATCCTTCGCTAGTGGGCGGCGGGTATGGAGCCAGGCGTCAAAACCGCTGGTCGTCAGGCCGTAGGTCTGGGTCAACAGGGCATTCAGGAAGCCGCTACAGTCGGTGTAGCTCGTGTACTGGGTCGCCCCGTTGACGCCGGCCCACGTGACGAGGGTGTTCGTGTGGCGATAGTCTGTGTTGTTCAACCGCAGATGCTGGATGAGGAGTTGGGCCCAACCCAGCGGTGTGCGGGGCTGGGCATCGGGAAGAGCCTGAGCCAACGAGGCCCGAGCCGTGGTGGGCGCGTATGGGGATGCGGCTAGCACAGACGGGCGCGAGACAAGGAGCGCCAGGACGAGCCCGAGGCCCAGCAACAGTAATCTTCTCATCAGACTTTCCTTTTCACTCATGATGGACGAGAGGTCCCTTTAGGCGATTGTAGCGGAAAGCGGCGCTTGTGTCTGTCAAGTATGACACCGCCCGTTCGTGCGGTTTATCACACGGACGGGCGATCATGCGCTCGACATCCTGACCTGTCAAGATTCCCTACCAATATGACCTTGCTTGTTGGGGGAGGGAACACTTCGCTCAAAATCGCTGCCTGTACACCCCTGTCGCATCGCCCCAGAAGACGTCACCTGTAGATTTGACCGTCACACCGAGAGCGTTGGCGCCGATGGATAGCGACGACGCCCAGCCGCCAAAGTCAAAGTACACTCGACACGATTGAGACCCGCACTGCGTCCAGGCCTGGGCTGCCCCGGCCGTATACCCGTTTGTCGAAATCGACGTTGGCACGAGACCTTGGTGCAGGGCCAGGGTCGTGACCGTGGATCCGACCTTAAGCCGAACGGCGCCGCTCTGCTAACCCCAATAGACTCCATTCGACACGGCGTAGAGCGCGGTGACGCGACTCGCAGCGGTTGCAATTGTCCTCACGAGCGGTGCGGTAATGGCTCCGCCCGTGGGGACATAGTGAATGACGGCCCCCGAGGCGTAGACGACGTTGCCATTCTGCAGAGCGACGCCCGCCGTGGGCGTGTCCGGGCTGGTGATGTCGAGCACTGTGATGGCGCCGCCGCGGATGGGCATTTTTCGCACCGCAGTGGCGTCTTGCCAGTAGAGGTTCACGCCGTCGGTGACCAGGTTGCGGTGACTGTTCGCCACATCGACGTTCGTGACCGTCGCAAGAACTGTCGCAGCTCCGCCGGTCAGGGGAACGCGCCGGATCGTCACGACGCCTGCTTTCGTGGCAAAGAAGAAGCCCCACCAGCTGCCATCGACTTGGGCGAAGATAATGTCGCCGAACCGGGCGCCGACTTCGCTATAGAGGAGGATTTCCTGGCCTGGACTGGCATATTGCGAAGTCCGCCAGACACTAGCCGTCGCGGTGTCGTGCGAGGTGAAGTACAGATTGTCCGTTGATAGGATAAGGCCATCCGGTTTGCGGTAGGAAACCCGCAGGGGAGGATTGGCTGTGCTTGTCGCGGAACTCTCATCCGCACGCGCCACGTTTGCGCTGCCCACCACGCCGAGAGCGAACACGAGCACGACCCCCAACCACTTGATGAACTGGTGCATGGCCTGCTGTCCTTTCTTGTGTCTGACGATAGGTCTGCCGCGACACGTCAAGCGCATCAGCCAGCTAGCTTCGGTGGTGATCGCACTTGGCCTCGCTATTCGACTGTACAGCGAGTGTATCAGGGAATGGTCAAAGACGAGGCTAGGAGGTGGTCAAGGAAACGGTCAAACGGGGAGGAATTTCAAACGAGACGAAAAGTTATATAGCAACGCGGTTCTTAGGCTGAGGCGCCGCTGTAGTGACGGATACCGAAGTTCCAGAACCAGCGCGAGAGGAGACAGAACCTAGCAGGGCGTGCGCCTTTGTCAAGTCCGGTATGTCGAATCCTTCAGTGAACCAGCCGTAGATTGTCATCAGCCGCCGCCGCGCTTCATCATCCCGCCCCTGGTGTTGCCAGAGGCGCGCCAGGCTGACTACGGCCCGCAGCTCCCACAATCGTGCCCCTTGCTGTTGAGCCACCGCGATAGCGCGCTGAAAGCACGCCTCCACCTCGGCTTCGTCGGGATACTCCCCGTGCGCCAGCAACTCCCCTTTGAGCCGCCACAGCTCGGCCTCGCTGTAGCGCAGCCCAACTCGTTCCACCAGAGTCAGCGCTTGGCCTACAGTCGACATAGCCTGCTCAACCTGTCCCGCCCGCCAATATGCCACCACCAATATCACGAGCTGCAGCACCCGGCCCGGCTGGGTGCCCATCGCCTGCCACGCGACGCCACTCTCTTTTATCGCGGCCAGGCCCGCTTCAACCTGTCCCAGCTCGACCCGTCTCAGGCCCTCGACAAGCATCCCTAGCACACGGTAGAGGACTAAGTCCTTGTCTGTCACGACATGCAGCAGCGCGTCCTGATGGCACGGTGCAGCGCCTGTCTCGCCGGTTAGGATGCAGAACAAAGCGCCGGCAACGGCCAGAGCAAACGCCAGTGTGGGGGACTCGTTCATCTCTTTTGCCCGTGCCAGGGCCGCATGACGGGAGCGGGCCGCCTGCTCTGGATAACCCAGCGCCCACAGTACCCAGGCCAGCCACGTCAGACAAGTGACCTCCTGATCGACGCCGTTAAGCAAGGCGGGGGGGGAGGGCTCTAGGTCATACAGAGCTAGTGCTTGTTCCAGATGTTCGCGGGCCGTCTGGAGCTCGCCGTGAAAAAACAGCGTGGCCCCAATGGTAAGGTGGGCTGCCGCGAGGGACAGCGAATCCTGGGTGCGTTGGGCCAGTCGCAGAAGCTCCTGGCCTACGGCGAGGGCTTTGTGGATCGCCCCTTGTCCTGCATACGCAGTTGACAGGGCCAATAGCGTCGCTTCAAGCTGGGGACCCGCGCCGAGAGTCTGGCTCAGTTCGTAGGCGCGGGCGAGCGAGCTTCTCATCTCCGGGCCCCCCCACCCGCGTGTGATCGACAGCGGAGTGTATAGGGCAAACTGCAAGGCGAATTCCTGCTCCCGTCGGGCGAGCGACGAGGGGAGGGTTGCCAGGAGGGCTAGCGCGCGCATGTAGTGGGCGATGGCCTCCTCGTACGCGGAAAGGCGCATGGCCTGATCGCCTGCCTGGTGTCGATAGTGTACTGCTTTGTCGAGCAGGCCGGCCTGCTCAAAGTGCCACGCCAGTTGAGGCGCTCGGCTTGTGACCTGGTCCTCGGTCGATGCGGACAGCGTTTCCAACGTTGTCCCGACGGCCTCGTGCAGCCGCGTTCGCTCTGGCCCGTCCAAGCGCGTATAGATGTACTGCCAGAACAGATGATGGCGGAAGCGATAGCGGGACAAGCGCTGTCCGTCGACCCGCTGCACGCTGTGGCTGCGCACCAGCCGGTAGTCGCGGCTCAAGGTGTACGTGAGCTGTGTGACGACGTCACGCTCTGCCAGGCCCTGGATTTGGGCCACCACTTCCGCCGTAAACTCCTCGCCTTCCACGCTGGCGGCGCGCAGCAGGGCTTGCTGCGCCAGCGGTAGGCGGTCGACCCTCTCAGCGATGATGGCTTCCACGCGTGCGGGCAGAGTCTCCCAATCGAGCGTCGCGCTCTCTGTCCACTGGCCTGCCTCATTGCGCACCAGGCCGCCGCTCTCCTGTAGGCTCGCCAACAACTCAACTGCAAACAACGGCTGGCCCTCGGTGTGGCGGTAGAAGGTATCGCGAAACGCCTCACCGAGATGATTCGGCTCGCTATCCAGGAGCGCGTTGATGAAGGGCTGGCCGGCTACCTGGTCGAGGTCAAGCTGGGTATCTCCGAAGGCCCGCTGCACCTCGTGAAGGACAGCCACCAGCGGGTGACGTCCACCGTCGCGGCCAAGCGCCACGTCTTCCGCTCGATACGCCCCAACGATCAAGATGCGGCTGCCCGCGATGTATCGCGCGAGGTGGAAGAGCAGGCTGATGGAGCCATTATCGGCCCATTGCAGGTCATCCAGGAGCAGAATCAGGGGATGGTGGCGCGCCAGGGCGCGCAGGAAGGCGGTGACTTGCTCGAAGATGACTCCCTGCTCCACGCTGTTCGGGGTGGACTGGCCCTCGACCTGACGCCTCACACGGTCCGCCAGCTTGGTGCGCCACCCTCCCGCGGTGGTGTGTCCGCCCGACGTTGTCACAGCCTCGACGCGCAACGCCAGCGCTTCACCATCCACAAAGGAGCCGATCAGGCCAGGCGCGGTTTCCACCAGCGCCTGAACCGCCACGGGCACTGCCTTCCACATCTGCTGGGCGTGTTCAGGCGTCATGCCGCCGCCTGCCCGTCGGACCTCGATGTCGCCTGTCAGCATCTGGATGATCTCGCGGAACGGCAGGTAGGGATCGTCCAGGCCGATAAGGGAACTACATCTGCCGCTGGCGACGACAGCGCCGGGCTGAGTCGCCAGCGCGCGGCGCGCAAACTCGTGCATCAAGGTTGTCTTACCGCTGCCGGCCTCCCCTGTTACGAAGATAGCCCGGCCGTTGCCGGCTAGGGCGTGGGCCAGATAGGCGTCCAGGTGGGCTAGTTCGTGGGCGCGGGCGATAAAGGGCGAGGGAACAGTGACGATGTCGCTTGTCTGAGGGCACACATCCTCGAGTGCTCCTGCCTGGATTCGGTCGCGCAGCCGCATGGTCTCTCGGGCCGGCGCCACGGCCAGGTCGCGGGCCAGCACATGTCGGCACGTCTCATACTGTACCAGCGCCGCGCTAGCCTGCCCACTGAGCGCGAGCGAGGCCATCAATTGCTGGTGGGCTGGTTCGTCCCACGGGTCGAGGGCGAGCTGGCGGCGGGCGTAGACCTCGGCTTGGCTAAACTGGCGCTCGGCCATGTAGGCCGCCGTCAGACGATGCAGCGCCGACATCTCCTGTCGGTTGAGTTGCTCACGCTTGAACAGGAGCCACTCGTCGAAGGGAGCGGCGTGGCTGATCGAGAAGCCTTCGAGGAAAGGGCCACGGCACAAGGCCACGGCCTGTTCCAAGGCATCAAGTGTGGGCTGACCGTCCAGGAGCCGGGTGAGGGCGATGATATCGAGTGAGGCATCAGCCGCCGGGTTGAATTGAACTGTGTCGCGTGTGACCAGAAGAAAGAGGGAGGACGCGGGAGACAGTCCCGCCGTAGGCATGTCAAGAAGATGGCGCAGGTTGGCAAGGGCGCTACGCAGATAAGTGAGAGATGTGGCGTTGGGATAGTCGGGCCAGAGCAGCCCGGCCAGGGCTTCGCGGGCGTGCGGCCTATTCCCCTCGGCGGCGAGGTAGATCAGTAAGGCGCGCGCCTTGTCGGATCGAAAGCCAACCACAGGCCGCCCTTCCAGCACGGCCTGGAAAGGTCCCAATAGCGACAGCGACAGATGTGACATGTTGCCCCTCCCCGCAGCACGACTCATCCCACCCCATTATACCATGAGTCGGGCTACCGTGCTTGACGGTGTGAAAGATAATTCACGTATTCAGGTGTCACCTTCTCGCTACGCTCTCGCTACGCGGCTTTGATATGCTGAGCACATGTGACACACGCTAGGGAAGGAGCGCCGTGATGGCCAAGCACTCCCGTTATCTGGCTTACATGGTGCGCTTGTGGCAAGTGGGGAGTGAGGATGGTCCTGCCTGGCGGGTGGCGTTAGAAAGCCCCCACACAGGCGAACGGCAGGTATTTGTCAGCCTCGAAGCATTGTTTGCCTTTCTGCGCGCAGAGACCACTGATCCCGCCCTACCGGAGACTCCTGCTCAGGAAATTGGCCACAATCCGTCTGTTGATCATAAGTCATCAACGCCATAGAACCTTATCGATACGATTTCGCTACGTTTGTTTGCTATAGTCAATACATTGGAGACCTCTTTTGCCCACGCGCTCGACCCCAGCCGCAGTTGCTGCTGCCAGGAGGTGCTGGAATGTCCCCTCAAAGACGCTTCACCGCTTTACTGCTCGCCCTTGTCCCGACTCTGTTGGTCCTGCTCGCGGCGGGCTACACCCTCACTCGTGCCGCGCCCACCCCACCCGGTGACGCCGTCGCCGAGGCTCTGCGCCAGGCGCGGGCTGCCTCTAGCTACCATGTGACGGCCGACGCCCAGCAGACCATCATCCCCCGCGCCGTGCCGGCCAACGCCGGTCGCACAGACGAGCAGACGACACTGCGCGTTGAAGGCGACGTGGCCCGGCCGGAAGGCGCGGCCGAGAATGTCTCCCCGAATGCGCGGCTGAGCCTGGGGACGGGCGCGAAAGGCGCTTCTGTCCAACTATGGCTTGTCAACGGCAAGGCCTTCGTGGGCTATGGCGGCAAGTGGCAGGCGGTCGATGATCCGCTGGCGTCGACAACGCCCCAGGCCGACTACCTTGGCTACCTGGCCGCGGTCGTCGACGTGGCCCAGGCCGGGTCCGTGCAGACCTCGGCCGGGACCATGACGCGCTACACCTTCCGCCTGGATGGCCCGCGCTACGCCGCCTACCAGCTCGAGCGCATGGAGCAGCTCCTAGCGGGCCAGATACCGGAAGGGGTCAAGTTGGGCCGCTCCCCGCTCTATGAACGGATGACCGGCGCGGGCGAGCTGTGGGTGGGCGACGACGGCCGCCCACGCCGTGAGATTCTCGACCTGTCGATGCCCGAAACCACCGCGACCGAGGATGCGCAGGTGCACCTGGTGGTGGACTTCTCGCGCTATGGCGACCATGTCCCGCCGATCCTCGCGCCGGTCCCTGGCGCGGACGGCGCGCTGGCGCTGCCGCCCGCCGCCCCGCCGGCCGCTCCTGAGCAGGGGGAGGCCGCGCGTACCTGGCCGACGGTGCCGCCGCCGGTCTACTACCTCCTCGGCATCCTACCGCTGGTGATCCTGGCGTTGCTGCTCGTACGCAGCCGCACCAGCCGACGGCTGTACATCGCGGTCGTTGTCGCGACGATCGTGTCGATGGTGGGGGCGCCGCTCGCCCAGGCCGCGCTGACGGTGCGCTTCACGAACCAGGTTGCCCGCCAAAGCGCTTCGCCGCCCCTGGAGCAGGCCCTGATGTCCATGACAGGCTCTGCCGGCGACGAGGACGCGGCGGAGAGCTTGCTGGCGCGGCTGGCTCAGACCCTACCAGACAGCCCGCTGAACGTGGCGGCCCAGGGCGCGCCGCTCGGCGCGACCCCAACCGGCCTCAGTGACTGCCGAACATTGTTCGTGGCCGAGGGAGTCGACCCGAATGCCGACGCCGACAATGACGGCTTGAAGAACAGCGAAGAGTGGTGCCTGGGCACTGACTACATGAACGTCGATTCCGACGATGACACCATCACTGACACTCTGGAGCTGAAGGGCTACACGGATAGCCACAGCAAGACCTGGCTGCTGGACCCCCTCGCCGAGGACACCAATCTCGACGGCATCGATGACCCGGCGGTGTGTGGCGAGACGACACCCGGGACACTGACCTGCACCGACATGGATGGCGACGGTCTGCCCGACGCCTGGGACGACGACATCGACAACGACGCTGTGCTCAACGCGGACGATCTCTCGCCCGCCGACGTCGACAACCTCGCTTATCGCCCGAAGCTGGAAGTCGACATCGTGGGCAGCCACGCGGATACCGTGGTGTATGTGGACCTTCAGCTCCAGCCGCAGGCCAAAGAGCATCTCCGCTACAGCACGACGCAGCTGGATTGGCCGGACGATAGCGCGGGCCAGGTTCAGGATTTGGACCACTCCAGCCAGGATGTCCAGCTCATTCCCGTGCTGCAGCTCAATAGCCCCGTCAATCCCTCCCTGGCGACACTCTATAGCATCGCCAGCACTCAAAGCGACGACAAAACATATTACCAGTTGACGGTCCCGCTGCAGCCCGTCGGGAATGGCGGCCAGGTCAGCGCCTTCTCCGCTCATCTGGCCTTCACCGCTAGAGAAGTCGGCACGTCGCTCAACCTGACGGAAGGCCGCATCCTGTGGCTGACGGACGCTCAGCTCGATAGCTGGGCCAACTGCAAAGACTCCAGCAAGCCGAAGGATGCCAGCAACTGCCAGATCGAGACCGAGGCCTCGGTCCTCTCAGCCTACTACGAGACCGCGATCCGTGTCACGGGCCTGGAGGTGACCGAGAGCAAGAATGTGCAGGTCGCGCTCTTCGGCACGACGGCGCCCGAAATCGCGCCCAACGCGACGACAGACGACGAAGCCAAGGTGATGTTCAACTTGCTGACGGGCTTGGCCCCGACCTTCCTGGGGAACATCAACCCGACGCTGCCCCAGATTGTCGACAAGTTCGCCCATCCTACGGCTGGGCAGACCATCACCGACACCTGGTATGTGAACCCCGCCGCGACGCTGACGAACCTCGGCTCCTACTCCCACACTGACGAGGCGCTGGCGACGACCTCCATGACGACCACCATCGCCTTCCTGAACCAGCACTACATCGAGTGCAAGGCCGGAGCCACCAACGCGATGACGCCCACCCTCGTGACAGCCTACGAGGAGACGAGCGGCGCGCTCGGCCCTGCGGACAGCGGTTTGGTGACCGTCACGAATGGCGACCCCGCCATTCAAAGCGGCAACCCGATCGTGTTCAGCTTCCAGCTGGCCCAGTCGTCACTTCACGTCGTGCGGCAGGTGCAACTGACCCAGTACGGCTGCCGCATGGACCCGGCGAAAAACACTCCCGCGTGGATGTCTCTCGCGGTGGAAGACGGGCAGGCCGAGATCGCACGCCGCTACCCGAACGATATGCAGGCCGACTACACCACCATGCTGATGATTCTGTTCAGCTCCTACTACAGCGGGCGGAGCCGAATCGTCAGCGTCGACGGACAGTTGGCGCCAGGTGTGAGTCAGACGGCGAACTCGGCCGACCTCCGCGACTTCTTCGCGCCGGGTACGCACTCACTGCCTGGCTACGTGCGCACCGCCTACCAGTTGGATGCGCTGGTACTCGACATCAAGAGCAAGGGCACCCTCCAGGCGCTGGATAGCTGGTCGTCCCGCCTGGCCAAGACCCCGATGATACAGGCGTTCGCCAAGCTCTTCGTCGCCCCCATGATCCGGTACATCAAATACGCGATTACCATCCTCAAATACGCCAACTTCTGGGCCAAGCTGCCCGGCCGGTGGAACGGCGTGAAGATGGGCTGGCGAGTTGCCGCTGCGTTGGTCGGCCCGTTCGTTGCCTTCGCCCATGGCTCGCGTACGGCGGAGCTGACGTGGATAGTGCGCCGCGAGCTAAAGCTCCATCCTACGCCGTCTGTACTGGACAACTACCGTGGGGTAGCCAGCGGCGTCAAGCGGGCCAAGCTCAAGGCGTTTCTGATTGGCGCCGCGTTCACTGCCGTCGGTGTCGTGCTCACGTGGCTGATGTGGCACAAGAACAACGGCGGTGACCTGAACAGCATCGCTCAGGACACCTTGCTAGCGCAGACCATCGCTAGCACTATTCTCACCGTGATAGTATTCATCATCGACACCATCGTGTCGCTGGTTGCCAGCACGGGAGTTGGGTTCTTGATCGAGCTGATCATCATGATCATCACGTATATCATAGTCGCCGCTATCAGCGGCGACTGGAACCCGCTCCATACCTTCCAGCAACTGACAGAATGGCTGAGCGAGCTGATTCTGAAGGTGGACCTGCTGGTCACTGAGCCAGGAGTGTACACAGACCCGGCCGAGCCAAGCCTGACGCTGAGCACGAACCCGGCGAGCGGTACAGCCTTTGGCGCCATCGCCGACAAGCAGACGGTCTACGAGATTACCACGACGATGGTGACCACGTTTACGGCCAATGCCAATGTGGGGCATCAAGGCGGCGGGTATTGGGGCAGTCGGCAGGGCAACCTGGACGATGTGAAGCACAGCTGGGCGTTCGCCGAGATGGCGCCGGATCCGGACGCCGGGCTGCCGTTTGGCACGAGCAACTTCAACATCAGTAACTCGTCCGCCCCCACGGGCACCCTCGTCAATCCCCAGGGCTTCTGCGACAACGACACCGTCGTCGACCAGCAGAAGGAGAAGCGCTGCCGCAACACGACGTCGATGACGTTCACTATGGCCAACCCCGGTCGTGACCTGGCCTTCCCCTTCCTCAGCCAGATCGAAACCAACCTGCGCTACCAAAAGTGCTGGTTCGTAGTCGCCGGCTTCTCGTGCAGCGCCGACATCAACTACAGCAAGGGCCCGGACAAGACGTCGGACCCCGAGAATTACCAGAACGCCCGGTCCTCGGTGACGATGGATGTCTTGCCCGCGACGCTCGATGCCCTGTGGGCGTGGGCCATCCCCGGTCCCGATGCCCAGCCCTACGCGAGCTGGAACCCCGACAAGGATGGCGATGGCCTGGCCGACACGACAGAGCAGTCGCTCAGCACCGATTCGACCAAGTGGGACACGGATGGCGAGGGCCTGTCCGACGGCTTCGAGTACGATAACCGAGACAAGGTGAGTCTCGATCTGAAGAAGGTGGATACCGACGGCGATGGCCTGTCCGATCGCCTGGAGCTTACCATTGGAACCGACCCCACCAACCGCGACACCGACGCGGACGAACTGTCAGATGCCGATGAGCTATGCCATTACGACACGGCGCAGGCGAAGGTCGTCGGTGGCTGGGATGTCCGGCTGAATACGGGGCGGGTTGTCCATGTCTGCTCCGACCCCACCAAGGGTGACTACGACGGCGATGGCTTGCTTGACTCGCAAGAGAAGCGCGCGGGGACCAGCCCGTGGTCACCCAACACCGCGCCATCGTTCGTCGTGACCATCAACCCCACGACGCTGCACAACGGCTCGCCCTACACGCTCCTGAAGCCGGGCGACTCGCTCCAGACGGTTCTCAACCTCAACAACACGACAAGCGCGCCGATCAACCAGGCCATGACCCTGGCCTACGACACGGCGGCGCTCAGCGCCCTCGCCGTGAGCCAGCAGTCTGGCACGTCGGGCTACACGCCGCCGACACCGACCTCAAGCGCGGGCGGCTTCGCCTGGGCGTTGAACCAGAAGCCGCTGGCGGCGACGGAGGCTCTGACCTCTACTATCGGTGGTAGTATCCAGGCCAGCGTGAACACCTCAGCGCGCACCAGCTTGCAGGCGTCGGTGCCCTACAGCGACACCATCGTCCACGCCCAGAAGGTGGTGAGCACCACCCAGACGGTGCTTATCGACGCCGACAACCCTAGCTCGCTGGTCACGGCGCCGACCGCTAATCAGGCCGTCCACGGCACCGCCTTTACCCTGGGCGGGGCGGCGAGCGACCCCACCTCCTGGCCCGACAAAGTCGAGGTCCGTGTCACCGGCCAGGGCTATATCAACGGCGTGGCCCAGTCCGCCTACGATAGCGGCTGGAAGCTCGCCGCGGGGACGGACCTCTGGGCCTACACCTGGACGCCGCTACCCGCCGACGGCGTATACGCGATCAGCAGCCGTGCGACCGATGCTGTGCGGCACGTCGAGACACCGGCGGCCGGCGTAGCGATGATTGTCGATAACACACCGCCGAGTGCCAGCATCGGCAGCCTGAGCAACGGCCAGGCGCTCAAGAACATCACCAACAGCACCGTCGTCATCACCGGGACGGCCACCGACAAGGTGTCGGGCGCGCCGCAAGTGGCGGGTCTGTCGGTCGTCCAGCTCAGCATCGACAACCAGCCCTGGCGCAACGTCACCGTCACCCGCTCCACCGACGGCAGCCAGGGCAGCTGGCAGTTCTCGTGGCGGCTCGCCGACGAGAAGTACGGCAGCCACAGCCTGGCCGTCCGCGCCGTGGACGCCGGTGGTCTCATCGGTGCTGTGCAGCGCATCACCGTCATTGTGGATACGCTCCCGCCGACGGACATGTGGTCCAACGCGTCGTCGGAGGTTCAGGCGGGCAAGACCGTGACCTTCGAGGGCCACGCCGACGATACGGGCAATGTGCCCCTCGCCGCGCGGCCGGTCCCTCTGGAGGGCGGGGCCAGCTCGCTACTCGACCCGATCCAGCAAGCGACGGTGTGGCTGATGCCCAATGGGCCGACCGAAGACGTCATCAAGACGGTCACCTGGCTGGGCGATGTGGATGGCGATGGGCGCGCTGACCTGGCTGTCGGCAGCCCGAACGCGGTCGTCAACGACGAAGCCGACTCGGGCCGCGTCTCGATCCTGTATGGCGAGGCGGGCGGCTGGCCGAAGTCACCCAACGGCTTGGCCTTGAAGGACGCCCCTAGCACATTCGAAGGGGTAAGCGGCGCTCAGCTTGGTGCGTACGTGGCCGCGGCCGGTGACGTCAACGGCGACGGCCTGAGCGACTTCCTCATCGGTGACCCGGTCGTCAACAATCAGGTCTACCTGATCTTCGGTAAGGTCGGGCCGATGGGCGTTATCGCCCCTGACAGTATGGATATGTGGACGGGTAGGATCTTCACCGTCATCGACGGTACCGTCGGGCAGAGGATAGCGGCGGCCGGCGACGTCAACGGCGACGGCTACGACGACATCCTGATCGGCGTGACCGGCCGTACCGATGGCAAGGGGCGAGCCTACCTCGTCCTGGGCGGCAGTGAGACGACCGCGCCGTTCAAGGACAGTCAGACGTTCATCCTGGATCAGGCGCCGCGCACCGGTAAGGCCGTGACGGCCGCCAGCTTCGAGATGGACAACCAGAGCGCGGCCCCGGTTGGTATGACAGGCATCGGGGATGTTAACAACGACCAGTTTGCCGACTTCGCCATCGGCGACCCGAGCAAGCTGCTCAGTGGGGCGAGCGCCCCGAGCGTCTACGTCTTCCTGGGCAACGGGAGTTACGGACGGGTCGCCAATCCGGCGCCGGGTAACCCCGTCCAGAAGGCGAGCGCCCGCTTTACCGGCGATGCAACGGCGAAGGTTGGCTCGCAAATTGTAGCGCTGGGCGACGTCAACGGCGACAAGCTGCCGGACTTCGCCTTTAGCAGTGGCAACTACCCGCGCATCGCCTATGGTCGGACGAGCGGCTGGACCATGAACATGACGCCGGATGTCAGGTTCGGCGGCTACACGTCTCCCTCGCCCAACGGCTTCATTGCCGCGGTGGGTGACGTGAACAGCGACGGGCTGAACGATATCTTGCTGGGCACGACAGCGGCCAGCGGCAAGACCCGGCTCGTCCTGGGCCGCGCCGACCTGGCCACCAACCAGCCGGTCCAGGCCCAGCTATCCCTCGTCGGCGCGGCTGCCTCGGCGCCGTACGCTGCAGGCGCCGACGTCAACTGCGACAGTTCCTCCGACCTGCTGCTAGTGCCCTCGGGGAGCCTGATGACGGGGAGCGCCGAGGGTACAGCCGCCCTCGCCGCGGAAATGGCGGACAGCCCCGAGGCGGTGGCAGCCATCGCGAGACAGGCGGTTGAGACGACGCGCGCCATGCGGCGCGAGTTGGACCTCGGCCCCTCGCCTGCGCCGCGCCCACTCAACGAACTGCCCGTCTTTGCACAGAGCGATGACGGCCCGATGGGCGCGTCCCTCGTTGGTGGTGTCATCGATGTGGAGGCGGCACGGCCTCAGTCCATTGATGCGCCGAGCCTGGTCACGGCGGCGGCACAGAACCGCTATGTCGATGACGACTACTGCTCGACGTGCGCCAACGACGGCCGCACCTGGGGGACGAACGCCTTCGCCACCATCCAGGCCGCCTTGGACGCGGCCACGGCGGGCACCAGTGCGACCGCGCCGGGCGACACGATCATCGTCGGCCCCGGCGCCTATGACAAGGCCATCGTTCACGCTGGCAAGCACTACATCACCATCCGTGGCGTGGACCCCGACGCAGTGTTCATCGACGCTCAGGGCGGGGTTGGCATTCAGGTCCTGCCCGCCTCCGAGTACTCACCCACCGCAGGTGGCCTCAAGGGCATGGTCATCGAGAATCTGACCATCCGCAACGCGTCGACGAGCATCGAAGTCAACTACGGCGGGACGGCCGGCTCGACGGACCTGTCCGACGGCAACAACATCCGCATCCGCAATGTGCTGTTCTATCAGGACCTGGCCAGCAGCAAGGCTGTGGCCCTGAATACGTCCGCCGTTGATCTGCGGCACAACACCCTGGTCGCCAACAACTCCGGCGTGGTGCTGATCCAGAACACGGCCGCCATCACCAACGCGCTCTACCTGCGCGACAACCTGTTCGTGGCCCTGCCCAACGCGGCGCCGCTGCCACAGTGGCTGCAGAACAACAATACGATCCACTTCTCGCTCCTGAACACCAACAACGGCTTTGCCAGCGATGACGGCCTTGCCGGCGACTGGCTATCGGCGCCTTCTGGCACCGCCATGACGCAGATGACACTGGTTCAGGCGGCCTTCCGCGATCAGCCGAAGCAGGTGTTCCGGCTGCTGTCCACTTCGGCGGCGCGTGGCAAGGCCAGCGACGCGAAGGACCTGGGCTACTACACCTACCACGCGTCCGTGTACGTTAACCCGAGCTACTGCGAGAAGTGTAGCAACAACGGCCACACCTGGGGTGTGGATGCCTTCGTCGATATCCAGTCCGGCATCAATAGCGGCGCTCAGCGCGTCCTCATCGAGCCGGGTCTCTACCGCCAGCGCATCTATCTGGTCAACGGCGTTGACCTGTTCGGGACAGGAGCGGCGCTGACAGTGTTGGCTCCCCCGAACACAACGCCCGGCTTCCTGGTGGGCGCCGAGGGCGTCAAGGACGCAGGGGTGGCCTTGCTCACCATAACGGGCGAGGACCGCGACGATGGCCTGCACGTGGACGCCGGTGGCTTCATCTCGGTGACCCGTTCGGTCATCCGCAACACGCCCTATGCCGTGAAGGTAGCGGGCGCCAGCGCCGGCGCCACGTCGGCCGAGACGCTGCTGGTGAACAACACTCTGACCAACAACCAGAACGGCGTGTCGGCGTCGAGCTGCGGCAACGTAGACGTGCGCAACACCATCTTCGCCTACCATACGGGGACAGCGCTGAGCTACCAGAACTGCGCGGCCACCAAGCTCCATACCTTCAACGCCTTCTGGCGCAATGGCCACGACCTCATGATCGACGCCGCGGCGATCGACCAGCCCGGTTCAGGCGAGATCTTCGCCGACCCGCGCTTCACCGATCCCGACACGCAGGACTTCCGGCCCCAGGCTGGCTCGCCGGTCATCGGTGCGGGTGACCCACGCGACCCGACTCCGCCGGGGACGGGCGGCCGCGTAGACATCGGCTACGTCCAGGCGGCGGCGGCGGCAGTGTACGTCTCACCGAGTTACTGTGCTCAGTGCACCAACGACGGCCTCGAATGGCAGGTGAATGCCTTCAGCACAGTCCAGGACGGCGTCAACCACGTCCCGCCCATCGCCGGCCAGTGGACCGTCGGCGTCGGGCCTGGTACCTACACCGAACGAGTGACCCTCAAGAGCGGCATCCGCCTCATCGGCAGCGGGGCCGAGCAGACGATTATCGACGCGGCCGGGTCCGGCGCGCCTCTGACACTCAACGGTGTCACACATGTGGAGGTGACGGGCTTTGACCTGCGGCGGAGCGACGCGTCGAACGCTGGTCTCGTGATCTCGGGCGCGTCGAACAACATCACGGTCACCCACAACATCCTGCAAGCCAACGCCGGCAGCGGGGCGATCTTCCGCAATGCCTCTAGCGGTGTCTTTGGCTTCAACACGGTAGCGAACAACACGAACGGTAGCAGCAACGCGACCGGTCTAGCTCTGGCCGATGCCCACACCTGGGTCAATGCTCGGTTCAACATCTTCGCCCTCAACAACCGAGGGGTGAGCAACAGCGGTGGCCTATTCCAGGACGGCTACAACCTGTTCTATCAGAATAGCGGCGGCAATACGGCGGGCACGGTTACCCTCGACCCGACCGACATTGTCAACCAGGACCCGCAGTTCGCCGATGCCACGCCGCTGGCGGCCAAGGGCTACCGGCTGTCGGCGACATCGCCAGCGGTCAACGTCATCCCGGCCACCGACTACCAGCCGGTGCCGCTGGGCGGCGGCGACCAGGCCGACCTGGGCTACACCGAGCTCCTGGCGACACCCGTGA
>CAZLBQ010000022.1:0-24252 GCA_964557745.1 uncultured Anaerolineales bacterium | reverse complement strand
GCCATCAAGAACTCGGTCGATATCCACATGTGTATCGACTGCATGAAGACCCTCTACACCCATCCCAACATCGAGACGTACGTCATCATCACTGGCGACCGCGACTTTATTCCCCTCATCCACGCCATCCGCCAGCAGGGGAAGCGGGCCATCGTCATTGGTGTGGCCGACGCTGCGTCTTCGCACCTGGCCCAGAGCGCCGACGAGTTCATCTTCTACTCACAGGTCATTAGCAAAGGCAGTGGGGAGGACGGCGACCGCCGCGAGGAACCGCGCGAGCAAGACCCCTACCAGACCCTTGTCCAGGCCGTCAAGCTGGCGCGCCAGCGCGGCAACCTGGCGACGCTGGCGACGCTCAAGCTGCTCATGGTCGAGCTGCTGGGCGACTTTGACGAGACCAAGCTGCGCGACCGCAACAACAAGCCGTTCGACAAGTTCCGCGACTTTGTCCGCGAGGCCGAGCGGCGTGGGCAGGTCCAGGTCTACAGCTCCGGGTCGGTCACCGAGGTCTTCCTGCCCGGCGAGGATCCACTCAAGCTGAGCGCCTTCGCGCCGGAGCCGTTGGGCGACGAGGACATTGTGCCGCCGCCCGCGCCGGAGCCGACCGAGACGACGGCGGCCAAGTCGCGCTCGCGGCGGCGCAAGAAGACGGCGGCCCCGGCCGCGGAGGAACCGGCCGCCGAAGCGCCCGCGCCAGAGCCGGAGCAGCCGGCCCTCGAAGCTGTGGCTCAGGCAGCGCCTGAGACCAATGGCGCCGCGCCCGAAGCCGTCGAGGAGGAACTGGACGTCGAGGGCATCGGCGAGGCCGAGTGGCAGATCTTCCGCGAGATGATGGCCCAGTTCGACAGTCCGGTCCTGTTCATCGAGGTCTTCGACGCGCTGCGCGGCCTGCGCAACAAAGAGGTCCTCGACTTGTCCAACAAGCAGATGAAGGACCTGATCAAGGAGTCCATCAACCGCAAGATGCTGGTCCGCACGACGCGCGGCAACCACGCCTACTATAAGCTGAACCCGGACTGGAAGCCGACCCCGGAAAGGGTTGAAGGTTGAAGGGTGCAAGTTGACCGTCGCAGCGTATAACCTGTAACTTTCAACCTGCAACCTACAACTCCGATGGGTGAGAATCTCCTGGCCCTGGCCCTCGTCGGCTACTTGATCGGGTCGTTCCCGACGGGGGTCGTGGTCGGGCGGCTCCTCGGCGGGAAGGATCCGCGCCACGCGGGCAGCGGCCACACGGGCGCGCTCAATACCGGGCGCCAAGCGGGTCGCTTAGCGGCGGCCTTGACGCTGGTGCTGGACGTGGGGAAGGGGGCGCTGGCCGTCTGGCTGGCCGCCTGCTACGGTGACAGCGTCTACGCCGTGTCCCTGGTGGGCACGGCGGCGGTCATCGGCCACTGCTGGTCGGTCTGGTTGCGTGGGCGCGGCGGCATGGGCATCGCTACCGGCGCGGGCGCTGTCGCGCCCTTTGCGCCGCTCCTCCTGCCAATTGTCGTCGTCATCTGGCTGGCCGCCGCGCGGCTATTGCCAAGCTCCTACCGCGCCGTCGCCGCCAGCGCGGCCCTCGCTCCGCTTATCACCCTCGCGCTCGGTTACCCCATTCCGACGGTCACGCTCGTGTTGGGGGCCAGCGCGGTCGTCTACGCGCGGCACGTGACTCATTTTCAGAGGAGACATTTAGCGCTATGACTGAAACCATTGTCGAGCCGATTGTCAGCTCGAATCAACCCATTGACTTTATCCGCGCCCAGGTCATCGAAGACCTGAAGACGGGCCGCTTCACCCGCGTC
This sequence comes from uncultured Anaerolineales bacterium, assembly GCA_964557745.1. Taxonomy (GTDB): domain Bacteria; phylum Chloroflexota; class Anaerolineae; order Epilineales; family JAHCIE01; genus JAHCIE01. The sequence goes on along the minus strand of CAZLBQ010000022.1, from coordinate 22,465 downwards.
CATACCCGCTTCCCCCCGGAGCCGAACGGCTACCTCCACATCGGCCACGCCAAGGCGATCTCCGTCGACTTCAACATTGCCAGCGAGTTCGGCGGTAAGTGCAACCTGCGCTTCGATGACACCAACCCGGTCAAAGAGGAGCAGGAGTACGTCGACAATATCAAAGAGGATATTCGCTGGCTGGGCTACGATTGGGAGGACCGCGAGTTTTACGCCTCGGACTACTTCGAGCCGTTGTACGACATGGCCGTCACGCTCATCAAGAAGGGCAAGGCGTTTGTCTGCGACCTGACGGCGGAGCAGATGCGCGAGTATCGCGGCACACCCTTCGAGCCGGGCAAGGAAAGCCCCTACCGTAACCGCTCGGTCGAGGAGAACCTGGACCTGTTCGCCCGCATGCGGGCGGGCGAGTTTCCCAACGGCGCGCGCACGCTGCGGGCCAAGATCGACATGGCCTCGGGCAACCTGAACATGCGCGACCCGGTCATGTATCGCATCCTCCATGCCGCCCACCACCGCACCGGCGACGAGTGGTGCATCTACCCGATGTACGACTTCGCCCACGGTCAGAGCGACTCCATCGAGGGCATCACCCACTCGCTGTGCTCCCTGGAGTACGAGGACCACCGCCCGCTCTACGACTGGTTCCTGGACGAGCTGGAGATCTACCACCCGCGCCAGATCGAGTTCGCCCGTCTCAAGCTGTCGTATACCGTCCTCAGCAAGCGCAAGCTGCTGCTCCTGGTCCGCGATGGCCACGTGCGCGGCTGGGACGACCCGCGCATGCCGACCCTGTCGGGGCTGCGGCGGCGCGGCTACACGCCGGAGAGCATCCGCGACTTCTGCGCCCGCATCGGGGTCGCCAAGAACGACAGCGTCAACGACATCGCGCTGTTGGAACATTGCCTGCGCGAGGACCTCAACAAGCGTGCGCCGCGTGTCATGGCCGTCCTCAAGCCCTTGCGCGTGGTCATCGAGAACTACCCGGAGGACCAGATCGAGGAGATGGACGCGGTCAACAACCCCGAGGACCCGAGCGCGGGCACGCGCAAGGTCCCCTTCAGCCGCGTCCTGTACATCGAGCAGGATGACTTCCGCGAGGTTCCGCCGCCCAAGTACTTCCGCCTGGCGCCGGGCCGCGAGGTTCGCCTGCGCTATGGCTACTTTATCAAGTGTGTCGATGTGGTGAAGGATGCCAGCGGCGAGGTGGTGGAGCTGCGCTGCACGTACGATCCGGCGACGCGCGGCGGCGATGCGCCCGACGGGCGGAAGGTCAAGGCGACCATCCACTGGGTCTCGGCGGCCCACGCGTTGCCGGCCGAGGTGCGGCTGTACGACCGCCTGTTCCAGGCCCCCGACCCCGACGACGTCGAGGAGGGCCAGACCTTCCTGGACTTCCTCAACCCGAACTCGTTGGAAGTCGTCAGCGGGGCCTACGTCGAGCCGAGCCTGAAGGACGCCACGCCGGGGACGCGCTACCAGTTCGAGCGGACCGGCTACTTCGCCGTCGATCCCGACTCGGCCAACGGACGGCTCGTCTTCAACCGCGCCGTCAGCCTCAAGGATAGCTGGGCCAAGATTGAGAAGGCGCAAAAAGGGGATTGAGAAGCTACTCGCCTCGTAATTTGCTGTAGATCACCAAATCGCGCCAGGCGCCGTCGCGCCACTGCGCCTGGCGCAGCACCCCCTCACGCGTGAAGCCTGCTTTTTCCAGGGCGCGCTGTTCGGCGGCGTTCGTCACATCCGTCGCCGCCTGGACGCGCTGGACGGGGTACGTGGCGAAGAGGTACGCCGTCAGCAGCCGCTGGGCTTCCGTCCCATAGCCTCGTCCACGCGCCTCGGGGACGAGGTGCAGGCCTATCTCGTAGGCCTGGCTGCCGTTGTTCGGGCCATACGCCACCTGTCGATAGGTGATGCTGCCCACGATTGTATCGTCCGGCGTGACAATGAGCAACTCGCCCTGCTGGTCGCTCAAGAAGCCGCTGACGCTGAAGTAGTTGTCCAACCCCGTCGTGGGCCGCAGGCCAAACGTGTTGTAGGCGCTGTTGACCTCGACGTTGTTGAGCCACGTCTCCAGTAGCGGGATGTCCGCCGCCCGCACCGGCCGCAGCCAAATCTGGTCACCTTGGATCATAGAGCCTCTATCAGGCGAATATCTCGTTAATAGGAACAGAGACACACATCCGGTTTGATCTCCTCTTTCGTCCGTAGATCAAACTGGCTCAAATCGGCGCGGCTGACGTCCAGGCTCAACTCGTTCACTGTCGTATAGCCGCCGAGCTTATCGAACACGACATTCAAGCGGGCCTGGACGTAGCCATGATTGAATGACCCCATATCGTCGAGTTCCTCAGCCTTGTCCTCGATCATTGGTGTATACATATCTGGACTCCTTGATTGGCCCTGTTGGCGAATCTTAGCACGATTAAGGCTGCTCTTCAAACGGAGAGTCCGTCCAATGCCTGAACTGCCTGAACTCGAAGTGGTGCGCGAGGTTCTGGCGCGCCGCGTGGTCGGTCGGCGTGTCGAGGCGGTTGAGGTACGACCGCCCGGCGGGCCACTGGTCGTCCGCGACCTGACCCACGAGGGGGTTGTCGAGGCCCTAACGGGGGCAACCGTTAGCCACATTAATCGGCGCGGCAAGTTCCTCATCTTCCAGTTCGACTCGCCCCTCTACATGGTCATCAACCCCAAGCTGAGCGGACGGTTGCAGTTGGCGACGCCAGGGGAGAAGCGCCAGGCGAAGACCCACCTGGTGTTGACGCTGTCGGGGGGCGAGGAACTGCGCTACCTCGACCAGAAAACAATGGGCCAGGTGTACCTGACCCGCCTGCCGCCCGAACGCGCTGGCATCCCCGACTTCGCCGAGCTGGGGCCGGAGCCGCTGAGCGTGTCGCGGGCAGAGTTCCACGCCTTGTTGAAACCCTTTCGGGGTGAGATCAAGAGCGTGCTCATTCGCGGCGAGTGCCTGGCTGGGATTGGCAACGCGTACGCCGACGAGATTCTGTGGACTGCGCACCTCCATCCCTACCGCAAGCGGACGTCGTTGACCGCCGACGAGCTGGACCGTCTGTATGACGCGCTGCAGGCGACGCTGCTGGACGCTATCGAGGAGGTGCGCGCCGAGATGGGCGAGGCTATTCACCGCGAGCCGCGGGACTTCATGCGGGTCCACATGAAGACGGGGCAGCCCTGCCCGCGCTGCGGCACACCCATCTCCGTCGTCAGCGCCAACCAGCGCATCACCAACTTCTGCCGCACCTGCCAGCCCGGTGGGTTGATCAAGGGCATGTAGAGGCTCGCTTTGTGGGATGGCCTGCTCTATCGTATAATTGACCCTTATGCGCGTCCTCATCTGTGCGCTTCTCCTGCTCCTCACGGGGTGCCAGGCGCTGACCGGCGATCGGTCGGGGTCGCTGGCGGCTGACCTCGGTGAGCCTACGCCCGTGTTCGAGCCGATCTCCCTGATCGTCACACCGACGCCGTGGTCCGTCGCGCCCTTGCCGACCGCCGAGGCGGCTCGTGTCTTCGTCTGGCCCGCCCCGGGCAAGCCGTCGCTCATCTTCGTCTACGACGACGCGGCGACCTGAATGCGCTGCATCCAGTTAGCCCCCACCGTGAGTGGGATGGACCTCAAATATGGCGACCGGCTAAACGTCGTCTGGATCGCCGAGGCATCCGAGCAGGGGCGCGCCGCTAAAGCTCTCTTCGACCTGCCCGAGCGCGGCGTGGCCGTCCTGGACCGCCAGAACCGGCTGGCGTGGCGTGCGGCCAGCAGTTCCCGCGCCAAGGTCGAGGCCCAGATCGTCCGCGTCCTTCACTAGAACCTAATCTCATAGCGTCGTCATGTTGAGAATGTCATGTCGGAAGCGACGTGCAGCGAGGCGAGAACTCCTACGACTGTCATGCCGAACGCAGTGAGGCATCTGCTCTGGTAGCCTCGGCAGAGAAGACCCCTCACTCTGTTCGGGGTGACAGTCGAAGGTCCTGAGCAGCGGCGTGAGACCCTTCGCTCCGCTCAGGGTGACAGTCGGAAGAAAACTACTATGCGTGCGGCACTCTCCAATCCATCCCTGTTCTTCGCGCGCCTCGCGCCCGGCCTCGGCCTGTCGGTCGGCATTGCCGTCCTCGCCTGGCTTCTCCAGGAAGCCGCCCTCCGCTTCCTTGGCTACACCTTCATCGAAGCCATTGTCCTCGCCATCCTCATTGGAATGCTGTGGCGGCACGTACGTGGCCTCACCTCAGCCCAGCAGTCAGGTGTGTCTTTCGCCGCCAAACCCCTGCTCGAGTTCGCCGTCCTGCTCCTCGGCGCGTCGGTCTACCTACCCGACGTGCTGCGCGCCGGCCCGGCCCTGGTCGTCGCCATCCTGTTGACCGTCGTGATCGGGCTGAGCCTGGCGCTGGTCTTTGGCCGCCTGATTGGCCTCAACAACCGCCTGGCGATCCTGGTCGCCGTCGGCAATGCCATCTGTGGCAACTCGGCTATCGCCGCCGTCGCGCCTGTCATCGACGCCGAGCCAGAGGACATCGCCAGTTCCATCTCCCTAACGGCGGTGCTGGGCGTCGTCGTCGTCCTGACGCTACCACTGCTCATCCCGCTCATTGGCCTCAACCTTTACCAGTACGGCGTCCTGGCCGGGCTGACGGTGTACGCCGTGCCCCAGGTGCTCGCCGCGACGGCGCCCGTCAGCGCCCTCAGTTCCCAGGTCGGGACGCTGGTCAAGCTCGTTCGCGTCCTCCTGCTGGGGCCGGTCGTGCTGGTGTTCAGCCTGCTCTATCGGCGCGCGGACGCGAAGCGCTCCTTCTCCATCACGCGCTTCGTGCCGTGGTTCATCATCGGCTTCGTCATCCTGGCCGCGCTGCGCAGCCTGGGCTGGCTGCCCGCGCCCCTGGCCGACGCCGTGCGCGAGGTGAGCCGCTGGCTGACGGTGGTGGCGATGGCGGCGCTGGGCCTCGGTGTGAACCTGCGGGCGGTGCGCCAGGTGGGGCGCAGCGTCGCCCTGACGGTCATCGCCTCGCTGGCCGTCCTGCTCAGCCTCAGCCTGTTCTTCATCAAGACCTTTGGCCTGTGATATTGTTCACAGTGGACCAAACTCGGCGGCTAACCTCTTGACAAAGGGCTGGAACTAGGCTATACTGCTCGCAATCAGAACGCCAATAGCGACGATCAGGAAGAGTAACTCCTCAAACGAGGCTCCAGAGAGCCGACGGCAGGTGCGAAGTCGGCGCTGACGCGAGGGGTGAATGGACCTGGGAGCTGCGGGCCGAACGCGGTTACGAGTTGAAGGTTGAAGGTTGAAGGTTGAAGGTTGGCGGATGACCCCCATCGCTGCCAGCTGAGACTTGACACTTGAGACTTGACACTTGAGACTTGTCAGTAGTTCCCGCCGGAGACGCCACCGTTATCAAGGCTGAGGGTATCGAGCAGCGATGCTCCGTACCTGCAATGAGTGAGGCTGGCTCTGGACATCTGTCCCGTCTTCATGACGGGATTTTTTGTTGCGAGCGGTCTAACTGGGGTGGCACCACGGGTAGCATTGGCTCTCGTCCCTGTCGGGACGGGAGCCTTTTGTATTTCGGTCAAGGAGGGAGTCATGGTGGCGACAGCGGTGATGGAACAGCCCGCGACGCAGGCGCGGCGGTCGTTGAAGTTCAAGCCCACGTTGGAAGAGGCGCGGCGGCTGGCCGACCAGGGTAATGTCCTGCCGGTCTACTGTGAGCTACCCGCCGACCTGGAGACGCCGGTCTCGGTCTACCTCAAGCTGCGCGGGGCGGGGCCGTCGTTCCTGCTCGAGTCGGTGGAGGGCGGCGAACAGGTGGCCCGCTACTCCTTCCTGGGCATCGCGCCGGCCTACCAGTTGGTGGCCGACGGGCGCGGCGTGCGGCTTCGCAACGGCCACGAGGAGGCGCTGGCGCAGGGTGGCGACCCACTGGCGGCGGTCAAGGCCGTCATGGACCGCACGCGCATCATCCCGCTGCCCGGCCTGCCGCGCTTCGTCGGCGGCGCCGTCGGCTACATGAGCTACGACCTGGCGCGGTACTTCGAGCGCCTGCCCGCCACGGCGGTGGACGACCGCGACCTGCCGTTGTGCCACTTCCTCTTTACCGACAGTCTGGTCATCTTCGACCACGTCAAGCACCGCTTGCTCGTGATGGCGAACGCCTACCTGGACGGCGAGGGCGGTGTCGAAGCTGCCTATATCGACGCCGTGGCCCGCATCGCCGCCATTGTCGAGCAGCTGCGCAAGCCCAAGCCCAGTTCGGTGGTCGAACCAACCGGCACGACGGCTCCCTTGACCTCCAACACCACCCGCGAGCGCTACGAGGCGATGGTCGAGGCCGCCAAGGAGTACATCGCGGCGGGCGACATCTTCCAGGTCGTGCTGTCGCAGCGCTTCGAGCGCGCGACAGACGCCGAGCCGTTCGCCATCTACCGCGCCCTGCGCATGCTCAACCCCTCGCCCTATATGGTCTTCCTCGACCTGGGGGAGACGAAGGTCATCGCCTCGTCGCCGGAGATGCTGACCCAGTTGGAGGACCGCATCGCGACCGTCCGGCCTATCGCGGGCACCAAGCCGCGCGGCGCGACGGAGGACGAGGACCAGGCGCTCGCTCACGAGTTGCTCTCTGACCCCAAGGAGCGCGCCGAGCACGTCATGCTGGTGGACCTGGGGCGCAACGACCTGGGCCGCGTCTGCGAGTACGGCAGCGTGCGCGTCCCCGACCTGATGGTCATCGAGCGCTACTCCCACGTCATGCACATCGTCAGCCGCGTCCAGGGCCACCTGGCCGAGGGGCGCGACGCCTTCGACCTGCTGCGGGCGACCTTCCCGGCGGGCACGCTGTCGGGTGCGCCGAAGGTGCGGGCGATGGAGATTATCGAGGAACTGGAAGGGGTGCGGCGCGGGCCGTACGGCGGGGCGATTGGCTACTTCAGCTACAACGGCGCGCTCGACTCGTGCATCACCATCCGCACCATCATCATGCGCGGCAAGCAGGCGTACATCCAGGCCGGCGCCGGCATCGTCGCCGACTCGGTCCCGGCGACAGAGTACCAGGAGAGCGTCAACAAGGCCCGCGCCCTGGCCGAAGCGATTCGGATGGCCGAAGAAGGCTTCTAACAAGTGACAAGTGTCAAGTATCAAGTGTCAAGTAGGAAGTCTCAAGTCGGAAGCGGTTTGTCTGGACTTGAAACTTGTCACTTGAGACTTGATACTTCCCGGAGGGTTTATGCTTATCGTGATTGACAATTACGACTCGTTCACGTACAACTTAGTCCAATACCTGGGCGAACTGGGCGCGACGGTGCGCGTTTTCCGCAACGACCAGGTGACGGTTGAGGAAGTGGCGGCCCTCTATCCACAGGGCATCGTCATCTCGCCGGGGCCGGGCGACCCGACCGACGGCGGGGTGTCCAACGCGGTCATCGAGCGCTTCCACACCACGACGCCCATCCTCGGCGTCTGCCTGGGCCACCAGTGCATGGGGCATGTCTTTGGCGGCGTCGTCAAGCGCGCGCCACGCCTGATGCACGGCAAGACGTCGATGATCTATCACGACGGGCGCGGGTTGTTCGTCGGCCTGCCGAACCCGTTCGAGGCGACGCGCTACCACTCCCTCATCGTCGAGGAACCGCTGCCTACCGACCTGGAAGTGACGGCCTTCACCGCCGAGGGCGAGGTCATGGGGCTGCGCCACCGCGCCTACCCTGTCGAGGGTGTCCAGTTCCACCCGGAGAGCATCCTGACGCCCCAGGGCAAGCAGATCCTCAAGAACTTCCTGGACATGCTGCCCGCCCACGCGCCGGCGGCCCACGCCGTCCCCGTCGTTGTCTAGGGAGTACAGACGACAGAATTCAGAGAGCAGGTGGAGCAATTCCGTCAATTCTGTTCATTCTGTTCATTCTGTCTAGGGTTTGGGAGATTCAGTAATGATTAGAGAAGCTATCGCCACCCTGGTCGAGGGGCGCAGCCTGACGGCCCAGGAGGCCGAGGCCGTGATGAGCGAGATTATGGCCGGCGAGGCGACGCCCGCCCAGATCGGCTCGTTTCTGACGGCGCTGCGCATAAAGGGTGAGACGATTGACGAGATCGCCGGCTGTGCGCGCGCCATGCGCCGCGTGGCCCTACCCGTCCGCACCCGTCGCACCGACCTCGTCGACACGTGTGGCACGGGCGGCGACCGCAGCGGGACGTTTAACATCTCGACCACCGCCGCGTTCGTCGTCGCCGGGGCCGGGCTGGGCGTCGCCAAGCACGGTAACCGCTCGGTGTCGAGCCAGTCGGGCAGCGCCGACGTCCTCCAGGCGCTCGGCCTGAACCTCGACCTGGCGCCGGACCGCGTTGCCGAGTCGATTGACACCCTCGGCTTCGGGTTCCTGTTCGCGCCCAAGCTGCACCCGGCCATGCGCCACGCCATTGGCCCGCGCCGCGAGATGGGCATTCGCACCCTGTTCAACTTCCTGGGGCCGCTGTGCAACCCGGCTGGCGCGATGACACAGGTCATGGGTGTCCCCCTGGGGCCGCTGGTCGCCCCGCTGGCGGGCGTTCTCCAGAACCTCGGCAGCCAGGCCGCGTATGTCGTTCACGGGGCCGACGGCCTCGACGAGCTATCCACCACGGGGCCGAACCACGTCGCCTTCTTCAGCGACGGCGCGGCGGGCGAGGTGGTCGTTGAGGAGCTAGACGCCGTCAGCCTGGGTCTGCCTCGCGCCACCCTCCACGACCTGCGCGGCGGCACGGCCGAGGAGAACGCCGAGTTGACGCGGGCCGTTCTCCAGGGCGCGCGTGGCCCGCGTCGCGATGTCGTGCTGCTCAACGCGGCGGCGGCGCTTGTGGCCGGCGGCAAGGCCACGACGCTCCAGGAGGGCCTAGGGCATGCCACCGACGTGTTGGACAGCCGCGCGGCCTACCGCGTCATGACTCAAGCCGTTGAGTTCAGCCAGGACGCCGGCCGATGATTCTGGACGAGATTGTAGCCCACAAACGAGTCGAGGTGGCGGACCGGCAGGCGCACACGCCGCTGGCGACGCTGCGCCACGAGGTTGTCGGCGTGCCCCCGACACGTGACTTCGCCGCCGCGCTGGCCGAGCCGGGCGTTAGCCTCATCGCCGAGATAAAGAAGGCGTCGCCCAGCAAGGGCGTGCTGCGCGCCGACTTCGACCCGCTGGCCCTGGCCGAGGTCTACACCGCCAACGGCTCACGGGCGCTGTCCATCCTGACCGACGAGCGCTTCTTCCAGGGCAGCCTGGACACTCTGCGCGCCGTCCGGCTGGCGCAGGCCGAGGGCCGCTTACGTGAGATTCCGCTGCTGCGCAAGGACTTCCTCATCCAGCCCTATCAGGTCTGGGAGGCGCGCGTCTATGGCGCCGACGCGGTCCTGCTCATCGTCGCCATCCTCGACCAGGTCGAGCTGACCGACATGCTCAACCTGGCTGGCGGGCTGGGCATGACGGCGCTGGTGGAGGTTCACGACGCGGCCGAGATGGAGCGGGCCGTGACGGCGGGCGCGAAGGTGGTCGGCGTCAACAACCGTGATCTGCGCACCTTCACCGTCGACGTCGACCTGTCGCTGCGCTTGCGCCCGCTCGCCCCACCGGGTACAATTTTCGTCGCCGAGAGCGGCATCCACACGGCGGCCGATGTGGCGCACCTGGCCGCAGGCGGCGTGGACGCGGTCCTGGTGGGGGAGGCGTTGGTGACGGCGACGGACATTGGCGCGCGGGTGCGGGAACTGGCGGGGACATAACGTGCACATCAAGATCTGCGGTCTGACCAACCTGGACGACGCTCGCGTCGCGGCCGAGGCCGGCGCGAGCTTGCTGGGCTTCATCTTCTACCCACCCAGCCCGCGCTACGTCGCCCCCGAGCGCGTCCACGACATCGTGGCTGCGTTGCGGGCTGAACTGGCGCAGCCGCCGCTGGGGGTCGGCGTGTTTGTTGATGTCGACGCCCCCGAAGTGGCGCGCACGCTGGACATCGCCGGGCTGGACCTGGCCCAACTCCACGGCAGCGAGCCGCCGGTCGAGGTCGAGCAGTTGGCCCCCCGCGCCTTCAAGGCGCTGCGCCCACGCGGCCGGGGCGACGCCGAAACCATGGTCGCTACCTACGCAGCGGTTCTGCCGCCGACTGACCCGGCCACGGCGACCCACCCCCGCTTCCTGGTCGACGCCTACCACCCGTGGAAGTTCGGCGGCACAGGCGAGATGGCAAGCTGGCACGCGGCGCGCTCGCTGGCCGAGCGCTTTCCCATCCTGCTGGCTGGCAGCCTGACGCCGGACAACGTCGCCGAGGCCATCGCTTTTGTCAACCCCTGGGGCGTGGACGTGTCGAGCGGCGTCGAGCGGGAGCCAGGCCAGAAGGACCACGCGCGCGTCCGAGCGTTCATCGCCGCCGCGCAGGGGGCAGCATGATCCTGGACGACATCTGCCGCCGCCTCGACGCGCAGTTTCGCGTCAACGAGTATCGGGAAACGTGGCCGCAGTTCGCGCTGGCCGGGGTCAACCTGCGACCCTTCGCCTCCGCCCAGTTTCTCGCCACGGGCAATGGCTTGCTGGTGCGCGGGGCGGTAGACGTGCCGGAGGCGTACACCGCCGTCTTCCCTAGCCCGGCCGTCATCGACCACGTCATCGCGCGGGCGATGGCGGGCACGCTCCTCATCTGCCACTACCCCCTGCACTTTGACGGGCGGCGGGGTTTCCTGGCTCCCACTGAGGCCCTGTTGGCCCAGGCGCAGGCGCGGGGCATCTCGCTCTACGCCCTCCACGCGCCTCTGGCGGCGGCGGACACCCTCTCCACCTGGCAGGCGCTGGCGCGGACGCTGGGCCTGGCCGTCGAGGGCACGTTCCAGGCGGCAACTGGGCAGCGCGGCTGCTACGGCCCCGTGCAGATTCAGCCCAACCTGCGCGACGTGTTCGACTTTGACACGATGGTGATGCGCGTCGAAGAGGCGTTGGGGATTCGCAACTCCCAGGTCGTCGAGAACCTGGAGAACGTCCTGGGCCGCGTGGCGCTCGTGCCGGGGGACGGCGCGGACCCCGAACTGCTGACCCTGGCCGCCAACGCCAACTGCCACACCTACGTCACCGGCATCCTAGACAACCCCGTAGACGATCCGGTTGTCCGCCAACGCAGCCAGGCGTTCCTGAGCCTCGCCCAGACGATGGGCCTCAACCTCATTGGCGCGTCGCAGTACACGACGGAAGCGCCGGGCCTGCGCCTGCTGGCGACGTGGCTCCAGGCGCTGGGCCTGACGGCGAACTTTGTCCCCGACCAGCCCGAATTACCGGAGTTCCTGATTGGCTGAGAGAGTGGAGAATCGTATGGAAGCAACCCCCACCCGTACCCTGCCCGACGCACGTGGTCGCTACGGCCCGTTTGGCGGCCGTTTTGTCCCTGAGACGCTCATGGCGGCCATCACCGAGCTAGAAGCCGCCTACGACGAGGCGCGCCAGGACAGCGCCTTCCAGGCTCGCCTGGCCGACTTGCAGCGCCACTACGTCGGCCGCCCGACGCCGCTCTACTTCGCCGAGAAGCTGACCGCCCACTGCGGCGGGGCGCGCATCTACCTCAAGCGCGAGGACCTGGCCCACACCGGCGCGCACAAGATCAACAACGCGCTGGGCCAGGCGCTCCTGGCGCAGCGCATGGGCAAGCAGCGCATCGTGGCTGAGACGGGCGCGGGCCAGCACGGCGTGGCGACGGCGACCGTCGCGGCGCTGCTGGGCCAGCAGTGCGTTGTCTACATGGGGACGGAGGACATGCGCCGCCAGGCCCCTAACGTCTTCCGCATGAAGCTGTTGGGGGCGGAGGTGCGCGGCGTCGACGCGGGCAGCCGCACACTCAAGGACGCCATCAACGAGGCCATGCGCGACTGGGTGACCAACGTTGCCGACACGTACTACCTGCTCGGCTCGGCGCTGGGGCCGCACCCCTACCCGCTCATGGTGCGCGACTTCCAGAGCGTCATTGGCCGCGAAGCGCGCGAGCAGGCCCTGGCCCAGTTGGGCCGGCTGCCTGATGCCCTGGTAGCGTGTGTGGGCGGCGGCTCCAACGCCATCGGCCTCTTCCACCCCTTCCTGGATGACCCCGTGCGGCTGGTGGGCGTCGAGGCCGGCGGGCATGGCATTGCCAGTGGGGCCCATGCCGCCCGCTTCGCCGACGCGAGGCTGGGCCGCCTGGGCGTGCTGCACGGCACGCAGACCTACGTTCTCCAGGACGCCGACGGTCAGATTGCCCTCACCCACTCGGTCTCGGCCGGGCTGGACTACGCCGCCGTCGGGCCGGAGCACGCGTACCTGCGCGAAACGGGCCGCGCTGAGTATACTTATGCCACGGACGACGAGGCGCTCGACGCCTTCAAGCTGCTGTGCCACACCGAGGGCATCATTGCCGCCCTGGAGTCAGTCCACGCCGTCGCCCACGCCGTCAAGCTCGCGCCCGACCAGGGCCGCGACGCGGCGATGATTGTCAACCTGTCCGGGCGGGGGGACAAGGACTTGCAGACTGTCGCCGACGCTCTGGGCGTGCAGGTCTAGGCGCGCATGAATTCACCCGCGTCGTGGCCGCCAGCTGAGCCGCAACCTGTTCCGGCGCCACCGCCCGGTCGCCCCCGCGTCCCCTGGACCGTCGGCGATGTAGCGCGCGGCGTCCTGGTCCCGCTGCTGCTGTACGGGGTGCTGTTTGTGGCGCGGCGGGTGTTGGGCGAGGCCCCGACGCCGACGGCGCCCGCCACCGGCGCGCGGCTGTTGACCGGCCTGCTGGTCATCCTGTTCCAGTTGACGCTGCTTATCCCGGCGCTGTGGGCCTTGCGCAAGTACCGCGTCGGCCCCGACGTCCTGGGGCTGCGCGGCTTCGCCGTCTTGCCCGGCTGTGGGCTGGTCATCGCCCTGCTCATCATGGGCTACTTGTTCACAGGGGCGTGGGGCCTGTTCCTCCAGCAGTACGGGCTGCGCGCCCAGCCCAGCCCGCTGCCCGTCTTTGGCAGCGGCATCGCGGGCCTGGCGCTGGCGCTCCTGGCGGGGGGCATCGTCGCGCCGGTCACCGAAGAAATCTTCTTTCGGGGCTTCCTGTACCCGGCGCTGCGCAACCGCCTCGGCGTCTTCTGGGGCATCGCCTTCGCCGCCGCCATCTTCGCCGCCGCGCACCTGCAGCCGCTGGCGCTGCCCGCCCTGTTCGCCCTGGGCGTGCTGCTCACCGTGCTCTATCAGAGCACCGGCTCGCTGTGGCCGGGTATCCTGATGCATTCGACTATCAACACCGTCGCGCTGGTTGCGCTGTACATCATTGGGGACAATAGACCGGTATGAGTGTGACGATTGTCGTCAGCGGCCTGCGCGGCGCGACGGGTGTCAGCAAGCTGGCCGCCTACCTGGCCCTGGCCGACCAGGCTGTGTTGGCGACGCGCGCTGCGAGCGGGGCGGAACAGCTCATCGAGTGGAGCGGCCAGAAGCAGACGGTTAGCCATCTGCCCGGCGCTGTCGTGTATCCCGACGCGCGCCTGCTCGTCAGCCGTACCGCCGTCATCGACCTGGCCTCCTTTCTGGCCGAAGTCGAGCGGCTGGGGGTGGCCGACCGACTGGGCGTCGACCGCCGTGCCACGCTGCGCGATACCGGCTCCTGGGCGTCGGGCGCGCCCGAGTTGCAGCGCTTCCTGACCGATGTGCCGCGCGAGCTGAACACGGCCGCGCGCTGCAACCAGACGGTGATCATCGAGGGCGCGCACAGCTTCGACGTCTCGCCCCTCTACGGCGAGCCGCCCGACCTGGTGGACTTTGACACGACGGCCCAGGCGTGCTGCGTCCAGGTGGGGCTGGGGCCGACGCAGGTGGACGAGGTGGCGCTGGCCCTGGCCCTGGCGCCCGATGAGAAAGCGCCGCCGCGTGAGGAAGTCTTTGGCGAGCGCAACCGGCTGGGCGACTTCAACGTCGAGCTGGCCCAGCAGGCGGCCCTCATCAACGGCGCGACGAGCATCGCCCTGCTCGACTTGCAGCGCCGCTTCCCGCGCGCGGGGGGGGTCCAGCGTCGCGCCAACCTGCCCGGCGAGGCCCGCCAGTGGCTGGAAGCCCTGGAAGCTATGCTCAACTTACCCGTCTCCCTCGTCTCCACCGGCCCAGCTGTCGAGCACATCGTGGACCTGCGGTAAGAGGGCAGGCGGCAGGCAGAAGGCAGAAGGCGGAAGGCGGAAGGCGGCACGCAGCCCGCAACCCGTTTCACGCAACACGTTTCACGGAGAACCCATGTCCAAACGAGCCGAAATGCGGCGGCGGACGCGCTCCAAGCCGAAAGAGGGTAATTCGACCCTCTGGGTCACGGTCGGCGCGGTCGTCCTCGCCCTCATCATTCTTGGCGCGGTCTTCCTCAACCGCCCGCCGAGCGCTGCGACGACCGCCAGCACGACGAGTGGCGAGAGCCGCCCCATCCCCAACCCGGAAGTGCCGCGCATCAACCTGGCCGACGCGCGGGCCAAGGTCGGCCAGCCCAACGTTATCTTCGTCGACACGCGGTCGTCGCAGGAGTACTTCGACTCCCACGTCCAGGGCGCTATCAACATCGCGCTGCCGGATATTCCGGCGCGAGTCAACGACCTACCCAAGGACGCGGAGATTATCACCTATTGTACCTGACCGAATGAGGAGACAAGCGCCGGTGCGGCGCGACAACTCATGGATCGTGGCTATACCAACGTGAAGGCCATGCTGGGCGGCTATCGCGCCTGGACCAGCGCGGGCTATCCCACGGAGACGAAGTAATGTCCCGCCTGACGGACACTTTCGCCCGCCTGCGGGGCCAGGGGCGGGTCGCCCTCATGCCCTACCTGTGCGTCGGCCACCCGACCCCCGACGCCCTGCTCGACATCGTGCCCCGCGCCGAGGCGGCGGGGGCGGATATCTTCGAACTGGGGATGCCGTTCTCGGACCCGCTGGCCGACGGCGCGACCATCCAGGCGGCGACGCAGCGGGCGCTGGAGCAGGGGATGAGTGTTGACCAATGCTTCGCCCAGGCCCGCGCCCTGCGCGAGCGGGGCGTCCAGGCCCCGTTCACACTCATGGGTTACTACAACCCAATCTTCCAGCGCGGCCCCGACCGCTTCTGCAGCGAGGCCGCCGAGGCTGGTGTCGATGGCCTCATCGTCCCGGACCTGCCGCCGGAGGAGGCCGACGACCTGGCCGCCGCCGCGCGGCGGCATGGCATCGACCTGATCTTCCTGCTCGCCCCGACCAGCACCGACGAGCGGGTGCGCCTCGTCTGCCGTCAGGCCAGCGGATTCCTGTACCTTGTGTCGCTGGTGGGGGTGACTGGGGCGCGGCAGGCGCTCCCGCCGGCGTTAGAGGAGTTTGTCGAACGGGTGAGGCGGCAGACCGACCTGCCGCTGGCGGTGGGGTTCGGCATCGGCGACGCCGCCCAGGCGGCGCGCGTTGCTCGCATCGCCGACGGGGTGATCGTCGGCAGCGCCGTGGTACGCGTGGCCGACCAGGCTGCCGACCCGGCCGCCGAGGTCGCGGCCTTCATCAGCGATCTACGGGCCGGTGTGGACGGGGCGCAGGCCGCCGCCTGCCCCTAGAAGGAGCAGGCTAAGAGATGCAAGCGCCCTGACGGGCGCTGGTCTTCAGCCCCTGGGGCTTGCATCTCTTAGCCAGGCGGCTTCAGCCCCTGGCGACGAGTAGCGGTCTCACTTCGGCCAGGTGCGCATGTAGGTGACAATATCCTCAATCTGGCGGGCGTCGAGCGGCCCGCCTTTCTCTTTGGCGTAGGGGATCATGACCGTGCCGCTGCGCCCGTGGGCGATGGCGTAGGTCAGGAAGGCGTCCGACGCCTGCGACAGGAACACCGGGTTGCCGATGGACGTGCCCTGCAAGTTGGGGTCGCGGGCCGCCTGGCCGTTCGGGCCGTGGCACGTCGCGCAAGTTTCGGTGTACAGGGCTTCGCCCCGCGCCTTGTCGCCCTGGGCCGTCTTGTTGTCCAGCGGCACATTAGGTGTCGTCTGCCACTGGCGCATGTGCTGGACGAGGGACTGGATCTGCGCGTCCGTCAGGCCGTTCTCGGCCCAGGCTGTCATCGTCGTCCCCGGCCGGCCCAGCGCCGTCGCCGTCGCCAGGTACTCGTCGCTGACGGTGGTCAGAAACTCCGGCGACCGTAGCGCCGTCCCGACCTTGCCCTTGCCCTCGCCCTGCTCGCCGTGACAGACCGCGCAGCGCTGCTGGTAGAGCGCCGCCCCAAAGAGGGGCGCATCTGTTGGGGTCGGCCGCACGCGCGGCGACCGCTCCTCGGGCGCGACGCGGCAGCCCGCCAGGAGCGCCGCCAGCACGCACACCACTACCACATACCGCATACATTTCCCTTTCGGCTGATTGTGAAACAGAAATAGCTAACCGAAGAATTAACGCTCATCCCCCTGCGCCAGGTGCGCCTCGGCTGCAATTCGCTGCGCGCCTGTGTAGACGCTCAGGCGGCGGCCCCGCGCGTAGCCGACGAGGGTGATGCCCCAGGCGTCGGCCAGCCGTACCGACAGGGCCGTCGGCGAGGTGCGTGACACGACAATCGGCACGCCCATCCGGACCGCCTTGGTAATCATCTCCGACGAGATGCGCCCCGTCGTGAGGAGGATGCGGTCCTGGGTGCGCAGGCCGCGCAGCAGGCACATGCCGCGAATCTTGTCGAGGGTGTTATGGCGGCCGACATCCTCGGCGACGACGACGATGGCGTCGGGGTCGGCCAGGGCGCTGGTGTGGACACCGCGCACCGCGCGGTAGAGGTGGGCCTGCTCGTTGAGCTGGCGGATGAGGGTCATGACCTGGGTGGGGGACACGGTCAGCGACGAGACCAGCGGCTGGCCGGCCTTTTCGATGTCCTGGAAGGTGACGCCGCCGCCGCAGCCGCTGGTAAGGATTTTGGGGCCTAAGGTCTCAGGGAGAGGGTGGGTCAGGCGGGCGTCGATAGCGCCCACCGACTCCTCGCACACGGCCATCGTGAGTGGGCCGTCGAAGCCGAGGCTGGGCATGTACCAGTAGACGCGGTGCTCGTCCTCGTAGACCTTGAGCGACACGACCTCGTCCAGGCCGTCGATGATGCCCTCCGATTGGAGGAAGCCGAGCGCCAGGCAGTGCAAGTCACGCGGGGTACACATGAAGCTGACGAGGTGCCGCCGATTGACGTACAAGCGCCAGCGCGTCTCGTTGATAATCGCGCCGTCGACCAGTGTCGCCTGCCCTTCGTCGTCGTATTGGACCGTTTGCCAGGCCAGCGTACTGTCAGGCATGCAGCCGCTCCACTACCAACTGCCACTCTTCGGGCGTGTTGGCGTTGAAGAACGACAGGCCCTGCGGGTCGAAGCGGGCGATGACGTCCGCGCTGACGTAGTGGACGCGGATGTGGGGGAAGAAGCCGATGAGGCGCAGGTCGCCCGCCGCAATCTGGCGGCGGATGGCGGCGGCGGCGCGGCGGTGGTAGACGGCGTGCAAGGGTTGGAGGTCGACGTCCTTGGCCGTCGGGCGGCGCTCGACGCGGTCGGGGCGGTGCAGGAACGAGGGATCCGACACGTGGGGGACGGCGGCATCCCAACTGCGCGCCTGGCTGATCAGGTAACGGAGCAGGCGGACGTTGAGGAACGGCATGTCGCAGGCCACGGCGACGGCGTAGGCGTGGCGGGCGGCGACGAGGCCGGTGTACAGGCCACCCAAGGAGCCGGTGTCAGGGAAGGCGTCGGGGACAACCCGCCAGCGCGGGTCGTGGTAGCGGTCTGGCTCGTTGGCGACGATGATGAGGTCGTCCGACACCTGGGTCAGCGCGTCGGCGACGTGGTCAATCAGCCGCCGCCCTCCCACTTCGAGGAAGGCCTTGTCCTGACCCATGCGGCGGCTGCGGCCTCCAGATAGAATGATGCCGCTGACAGCGGGCATGGCGCGCTCCGTCGAATGAGAGTATTCAGATTATAGCGACGGCGCGGGGAAAGTGCGAAGCCGGGCGGAGGCAATGGTTCGCCTGCCGCTGAAGCCGCGGGCGAGGAGTGCGCAGCCTGCTGGAAGCAGGCGACCCAGCCCGCTGACTGGGCTGGGCCTCGGTAGCCTGGCGCTTCATCGCCAGGCGTGGCCCGAGCCGCCGACGTAAGGCGTGGGGTGCAGCCCTCGCATAGCGCTACACCCTACGCCTCGCGGGCGACGCTTGTTAAGCGGCCTGGTGCTCTTGGAGGTACTTCACGGCTTCGCCGACCGTCGTGATGCCCTCGGCGTCCTTGTCCGAGATCTCGCCGCCGAACTCTTCCTCGAAGCGCATAATCAACTCGACGAGGTCGAGCGAGTCGGCGTGCAGGTCCTCACGGAAGCGGGCATTGGGAACGACATCGTCAGCATTGACGCCCAACTGGTCCACAATAATGTCTCGAACACGGTCCAGGATTTGCTGGTCCATCGGTCGCAACCCCCATGGTGGTGTGGTTTTCGGTGTAGAACGCGGGCAAGTATAGCAACGCCCAGCGGCGTTGTCAACGTTGCAGAGGGTTGACAAGCCTGTGACGCGAGACTACCATTGCAGCCGTCGTCTCTATTATCGGCTATTGTAACCCCGCTGCCCTACAATGGTTACGCCTGCCCGCCGTGCAGTTTCCAGGCGCGACAGCGTCCACAAGGCTCCCATGCATACCCAACGTAAACTCGAACATCTCCGCGTCAATCTTGAGGAAAACGTCCAGTTTCCCCATCTCACGACGGGCTTCGAGCGCTACGCCTTTGTCCACCAGGCCCTGCCCGAACTGGACCTGGCCGAGGGCGACACGCACGTGACCTTCTTGGGCTGCCCGCTGCGTATCCCGCTGCTCATCTCGTCCATGACCGGCGGGACGGAGCGCGCCCGCCTCATCAACGCCAACCTGGCCGAGGCGGCGCAGGCGGCGGGCATCGCCATGGGTCTCGGCTCGCAGCGCGCCGCGCTCGAACACCCTGAGGTCGTGGACACGTTCGCCGTCGCCCGCGAGCGCGCCCCGGACGCCGTTATCTTTGCCAACCTGGGCGCGGTCCAGTTGAACTACGGCTACGGCGTTGAGCACGCGCGGCGCGCCGTCGACATGGTGCGCGCCAACGCCCTCATCCTCCACTTGAACCCCCTCCAGGAGGCCATCCAGTTCGGCGGCAACACCGATTGGCGCGGCCTCATCACCAAGATTGGCGGCCTGGTTCGTGCTCTAGACGTGCCGGTGATGGTCAAGGAGGTCGGCTGGGGCCTGTCGGGCGACCTGGCGCGGGCGCTGGCCGACCAGGGCGTGGCCGCGCTGGATGTGGCGGGGGCGGGCGGCACGTCGTGGAGCGAGGTCGAGCGCCACCTGACGCCCGACGAGCGCGTGCGCCGCGTGGCCCGCCGCTTCGCCGATTGGGGCATTCCCACTGCCGAGTCACTGGTGATGGTCAAGCAGGCCGCGCCGGCGCTGCCCGTCGTCGCCAGCGGCGGCATGCGCAGCGGCGTCATGGGCGCGAAGGCCATCGCACTGGGGGCCGACCTGTTCGGCCTGGCGTCGCCCTTCCTCAAGGCGGCGGCGGTGTCGGCCGAGGCCGCCGTCGAGACGGCTGAGGAGATCGCCCACGAGCTGCGCATCGCCATGTTCCTCATCGGCGCGCGGGACATCGCCGCCCTCAAGGCCACGCCCCATCTGCGCCGCCTGTCGCCGGAGGAGGCCATCCAGTTAGCGCGGGCGGACGGGTGAGGGGGCAGGTTGAAGGTTGAAGATCGAAAGTGAAGGCTACGGAAGGGAGAACTATGCCCAGTTTGAGGCGCTTCGTGCGCAATACCGCCGCCCTGGCCGGGGGCCTGACGGCGTTCAATGTCTGGCAGAACTGGCAGGCCGGCCCGCTGATGAGCGAGTTGCCGGGCCGGACCAACTACTGGCGCTCGACGCAGGGCGCTATCTTCTACAAGACCCACGGCGACGGCGACCCCGTCGTCCTGCTGCACGGCTTCAACGCGGGCGCGTCGTCGTATGAGATGCGCCGCCAGGTGGCGCCGCTGGCCGAGCGGTTCCAGGTCTACGCCCCCGATTGGCTGGGCTTTGGCCTGTCCGACCGCCCGAACCTGGTCTACACGGCGGACGTGTACACGACGCTGCTGGGCGACTTCCTGCGCGCCGTGGTGCGCCGCCCGGCCCACCTCGTCGCCAGCTCCATCGCCGCGGCGTACGCGATCCACGTTGCCGCCCAGTCGCCTGACCTGGTGCGCAAGCTCGTCCTCATCGCCCCGACGGGCATCGACAGCCTGGCCGACCCGCCATCAGCGGCGCAGGGCGCGTTCCGCCGCTTCGTCGTGTCGCCCGTGGCCGGTCAGGCGTTCTTCAACGCGCTGGCCTCGAAGCCGAGCCTGCGCTACTTCCTGAAGCAGCAAGCGTACGAAGACCCGGCCTTTATCACCGACGAGATGATTGGCGCGTACTTCGCCACCACCCACCAGCCGGGGGCGCGCTTCGCGCCGGCGTCGTTTGTCAGCGGCTACCTGAACCTCAACATCCGCCAGGACTGGACGCGGCTGAGTCAGCCGGCGCTCCTGGTGTGGGGGGCGAACGCCACCTCGACGCCCGTTAGCGACGCCGAGGGCTTCACGGCGCTCAAGCCGGGCACGCGCCTGGAGGTCTTCGACCACGCCCGCCTGCTGCCCCACGACGAGCACGCCGACCGCTTCAACGCCCTCGTCCGCGACTTCCTGGTGGCGTAGGCCGCTACCTGCACGACGGTGGACCTTTCCTCACTTCCTCATCGTTGAGGGCGCAGAGGGCGCGGAGGGAATGGAACAATAACATCCTCTGCGTCCTCTGTGTGCTTAGGGGTGAGGTATTAAACGCCGGTCAATCCACAAGCCTGCCCGTGATCTCGTCTACCAACTGCTCGCCATGTTCGGTTAGCCACTCTGACGTGCGGCGCATGCCCTCGATGCGCCGCATGTTCGCGTAGACGCCCTCTACTGCCAAACCCTGCCCCATCCGCCGTACCGTGGCGGCCACGTCACGTAGCCGGATCAGCCAGGGAATGGCCTCGGCTTCCTCACGCGTGAACCGTCCCCAGCGGCGGTAGCCCTGGCAGAGCGCCTGGACGCGGGGCCACGGGTCGTCATCCTCCATGCGCATCGTAAATTCCAGCGTCACCGCTAGGTCTAGCGCCCGCGCGTCCAGCCCCGCGAACTCGAAATCTAGCACGGCGCTGACCCGCCCGCCCTCTAGCAGCGCGTTACTCGGGTCGAAGTCGCGGTGGACGACTTGGCGGGGCAGGGCCATGTATATCTCAGCCAGAAACGGCTTGAGCTTCGCCAGGTTCTCCCGCCACCACGCCAGGACGTCATTATACGGGGGTGTATCGGGCAGGCCGAGGGCAGGCGGTGTCAGATGGAGGGGGTCGGGGACGAGGGGATGAAGCCGCGCCAACTCCGCAAAGGGCGGTAGGCCAGGGTTCGCCGCAGGGGGATAAGCGGCGAGGACGTGGACGAGTTCGCCGAGGGCCGCCCCCAGCGCCTCGACCTCAACCTTTGGCAGATGGCCGAACGTCGGCAGTTGGCCCGGCAAGCGCAGAGACAGCACGCCCCATTCGCCAAGGATGGAACACTCAGTGAAGCCCAAGCGCGTGGGGATAGGAACCGGGACGGCGAAAGACAGGTCGGCCTGCGCCAGCCAGGCCAGCAGGCGATGCTCATACAGGAAGCTCGGCTGACCAAAGCGGTTTTGTCTTGTCTTCCAAACAAAGTCGCCCCCGCCCGTGTGGATCCCCTGGACCTCGTTGTTGCTGCCGGCGGCGCCGGGCAGGTCAAACAGGCTGACGGGTGGCGTCAGGCCATAGGCGGCCAGGAGGCTCTCGATGTAGTACACTTCCATCACTAGAACTCACGACGAGGGCGGCTTGACCTGGCCGGTGGGGGGCGAGAAATAGTCGGTGATGAAGAGAATGACCGCCGTCGCGAGGCTGACGAGGATGCCCAACCACCACAGCCCGGTGCCAATGGACAGGCCAATCGCGCCCGTGATCCACACCGCCGCCGCCGTCTTGATGCCGCGCACGTCGGTGCCGCCTTTGAAGATCACCGCCCCGCCCAGGAAGCCGATGCCCTGCAAGATGCCCTGAATGGCGCGGCTGATGGAGGCCGGGTCGTTGTGGGCCTCCTGGCGGGCCAGGAGCATGTACGTCGTGCTGCCCAGCGCGACGAGCATCATCCCGCTGATGCCAATGGCCTTGTGACGCATCTGGCGCTCGTAGCCGATGAGGCCGCCAATGAGCATCGCCACCACCAGCCGCGTCAGCATCATGGTCACGGTGAACTCGGTGGCGTTGGTCGACTCCATCACGCTCCTCCTTCCACACTCAGCGCCAACTGCACGGCCTCGTCGCTCGGCAGGCGCCGGCCACTGTCAAGGGCGGCCGTGAAGGGCGCGTTGTCCTGAACATGAGCGGCCAGCTCGCGCTCGTGGTCCTGCTGCTCGTTGAGGGGGAGGGGCGCGCCGATGGCCT
>CAZLBQ010000021.1:0-24405 GCA_964557745.1 uncultured Anaerolineales bacterium | reverse complement strand
GTATTGGCGTAAGTCAGGGAAGGCCGCCTGCCAGGGCAGCGGGACGTCAATCTCGCGGTCGGGCGCGAGGGTGGTAGGGGTGGCGGCGCCCTGGGGATCGAGTTGGAACTGCCAGCGGCCGGCCAACGAGCGGTGGAAGCGCATGCCTCATCTCCTTAGGTCCGTGGGGGGTGAGTGGCGTCTGGCGCGAGCGCCAGAGTGCCTCGGTCGACGGGCGGCCACAGGAGGTGGGCGCCCATGACTTCCCACAGCAGCGTTTCCGGGTGTTCGGCCCACGCCGTTTGTAGGAAGCGCCCGCACTGTTCCATCAGGGATTCCATCTGGCGCTCGCGGCTCGGCGGCGCTCCCACGTCCAGGGGAGGATGGAGTCGAATGGCGTACTGTCCCTTGCTTGTCAGGGCGAGGGTGAGGGGCAGAACAGCCGCCTCGGTCTTCATGGCAAGTTCCGCAAAGCCCTGCTTGACCATCCACTGCCGCCCGTGCAGGGGGAGCGCGAAGCCTGCGCTAGCTCCGCCTTGGGCGTCGGCGGCGGTGAGAACCACGTAGTTGGCCCTGAGCAGCTGTTGGGCCTGCACGAGATGCTCCGCCCACTGAGAGGCCGCGCCTCGATCGGCCGGGCTGTCACCAGCCGGGACGGGCTGTTCGAACACGCTGTCGAAATCACCCAACGTCAGAGCATAGAGGTCGGTGTAGCCGCGCCGCCACAGCGTC
Source organism: uncultured Anaerolineales bacterium (assembly GCA_964557745.1). Taxonomy (GTDB): domain Bacteria; phylum Chloroflexota; class Anaerolineae; order Epilineales; family JAHCIE01; genus JAHCIE01. The sequence goes on along the minus strand of CAZLBQ010000021.1, from coordinate 23,694 downwards.
GAGACGATGAGGGCGGGCGTCTCCGGGAAGCTGTGATAGCCGAGCAAGATGACACCGCGCCCGCGCGTGAGGGCTTGCTTGAGGTACTCCTCCCCGCTGAGTGTTACATACCGCTCAAATTGCTCCGGGGTGGCGCCCAGAAGAGTGTCGATACGCGGCTTGCTCCCGACGTGGCCCAGGAAGCTGAGGCGAAGCACGTCGCGTTGCGTCGGGACGGGACGCGCCAGGCTGGCATAGAACGCCCGAATCAGCCAGCGCTGTCTTCGCCACAACAACAACTGAGCCCAGGGTTGGCCGCACAGCCACGCCAGCAGCCGTGTCGTGGTCGGATAGATGACATCCATCTGCGCCGCGCGCCAGAGCGGGTGAATCTTCTGGTTGGCCTGGCGGCGCAGCAAAACACCGGGGAAGCCCTGCGGTCCGCCCTGAGCATCCAGTGGTGTAGGCGTTTCGGCCGGTGATTGCAGCGCCGCGACCAGGCCCGCGACCGTTGGGTTGGTGAAGAAGTGCGGCGCGACCGCCCGCCCAAAGCGCTCCTCGACCTCCAGGATCAGGTGAAGCGCGGAGAGCGAGTCGCCGCCCAGGGCGAAGAAGCTGTCCGTTGGCTCCAGATGGGAGACGCCGAGCACCTGGCGAAAGATCGTCATGACCCCCGCTTGCATGTCGGGGCTGTCGTCTGGCTGAGCCGGGCGTTTGCTATACTCGGTCACGTACTTCTGGCGGTTGGCGACACGGCTCGCTTTGCCGCTCGTTGTGCGCACGACCCAGCCGCGCGGCACGAACACGACGTCGGCGAGGGCGAGGCCGCATGCCTGCGCAACCTGGCGGCGGACCGATGCGGCCCATGCCTCCTGCGTCGCTGCGTCAGGGAGATGGCGGCACTCGCCCATCAGCACGGGACGTTCGGTGCCCAGTCGTTCGTCTGGCACGCCGACGGCCACCCAGACGCTCACCATCGGGCCGATCACCTGCTGGGCCGCCGCCTCGATGTTGGCCGGGTGGATGTTGTGGCCGCCGGCGATGATGAGGTCCTTCTTGCGGTCACAGACATAGAGCTGGCCGTTGGCCAGATAGCCGATGTCACCCGTGTGAAACCAGCCCTGGGCGTCACGAAACGGCAGGTCGGAGCGGCGATGATAGCCCGCGCACAGGGAGCTACCCTGGAGGGCAATCTCCCCGACCTGGCGCTCGCCTAGCGGCCGACCTTGCTCGTTGAGAATGGCGATGTGCGTGCCGGGGATGGGGACACCACAACTGACAATGGGCTGGGCGTCGGGGGCGGATGGGAAGGCAGGGACCGCGCGCCCCTGGTGGTGCAGATCGGGGATGGCTACCCAATCAACGCTCGGTCCCTGGTCAAGGGGTGTCACGGCGGCGGACGCGACATTCTCGGCCAGCCCGTAGACGGGCGCCAGGGCCTGATAGCGGAGGCCGTAGGGGGCGAAGCGCTCGTGGAATAGGCGCAGGGCGGCCAGGCTAACGCGCTCACCGCCGTTCAGGATGACACGCCAGCTTGCCAGGTCGACGCCCGCGATGTCCTCGTCTCGAGTCTGGCGCGCGCAGCGCACGAAGGCGAAGTTAGGCATGGCCGTGACCGTGCCCCGGTAGCGGTCCACGGCCTGTAATAGGCGGTGCGGGCGGCGGATCCAGTCGGCAGGGGCCAGGAGTACCGAGCGCGCGCCGGCCAGCAGCGGGCGGAAGAGTTGCCCCGTCAGCCCCAGGTCGTGATACAGGGGCGCCCAGCCGACCGTCACGTCGGCCTCGGTGTACGCGAGGGCCTGAGCCGTGGCGGTGGCGTAGTTCAGCAGCGCCGCGTGCGTGACGATGACGGCTTTGGGCTGGCCCGTGGTGCCGCTGCTGATCTGCAAGTGCAACGGGTCGCTGCCGCCGCGCAGGACGGGAGGCAACGGGAAGGCGGAGATTTCCGCCTCGTCTTCCCCACGGGAGACGACCGGACACCGCGCGGCCGCTAGCACGTCCTGGAGCGTCGGTTGCAGGGCGGGCAGCGTGAGGATGGCGCGTGGAGCCAGGTCCACCACGGTCTGCTGCACCTGGCCGCGATAGGCGTCGGGCAGGGTGTGACCGTCTACATAGGGGAGAATGGCCGGCACGGCGCCGAGGGTGATGGCGCCCAGCAAGGCCGAGACCAGGGCATAGCCGTGGGGGAAGGCCAGCAGGAGCAGGTCGCCGGACCGAAAGCCCTGGGCATGGAGGGCGGCGGCGCTACGCTCCATGTCTTGACCCAATTGACGGTAGGTAATCTCCTGGGCGCTTCCGTCCTCACTCACGAAGACGAGCGCGGTCTGGTCGGGGCGGGCCTGGACCTGGGCGGCCAAGGCCTCCACAACGCTTGACAAGGCCATTCCGTTGTCTCTCAATCGTTTCGCGATCGCGGCTCTCGCGCGTATCGCTGAATGATAGTGAGACGGCTCTCGAAGGTCAAAACGTGATTGGCGCTACAGGCGCTGGACCTGCTGAGCCACCTCGGCATACGCTCGTACCGGGATTGGGATGCCCTGGCTGTCTGCGTCGATGGACGTTGTAAACTGCACAGGGTCTGTCAGGAGGGCATACACCCTATCGACAGACCCTGTGTAGTGTAGGCTATTCAGGTTGCGGGCGAGCTGTGGGCGCTCCTAGCCGGGCTGGCCCGGCTGGACGGGGCCAACTCGGTAGGGGCGCATCATCTCGTTGTCCTCGTGCTCAACGATGTGACAGTGCCAGACGAACTGGCCCGGTGTGTTGAACTGAGCCTTGACGCGGGTCACCTGGCCGGGCAGGGCCAAAACGGTGTCCTTGAAGCCGGTTTCCCAGGGTGCGGGCGATATGGGCAGCGATCCCGGCGCCACTTGGACGGTCTGCGTCGCCTCATCGAGGGCGATGGGCTGGCGGTTGACGACCTGGAACGTAACCTCGTGAATGTGCATCGGGTGAGCGTCGACGGTGGTGTTGTAGAACTCCCAGATCTCGGTGGCCCCGACAGTCGGGTTCTCCGTGACGGCATCCATCCACATTTGCTTCGCCCACACGCCGCCCCCTGTGTTGGGGTCGCCACTGACAGCGCCGAGCAAGACCTCGACCGGCGCCATCACAGGCCCCGCACTTGTGGTCCCGACGGCCATCTCTTCGAGCAGGGCCAGCGGCCGCGTGACGGTGGCGGCCGGGAGCGGCGTGACGGCTGGCAGCACCAGGAAGCGCGGTGGGGTGGTTGGGTCGGCCTCGGAAGCCGGGCCGACGCGGAATTGGAGCACCTGGCCCGTCGTGGTCGGGTCGGCCGGGGCGAAGTCGACCCCAGGCGCGCCACCACCGTATGGCTCGTCGGGTCCGACGTTCGCCAGGACGTAGGCGCCGGACGGTACGTTGGTAAAGTCGACGATCACGTCGGCGCGCTCGGCCCCGCCGAGCAGGAGCCGATTGCCGTTTACAGCCGTCAGGTTGACAGGCGCGGCCAGGAAGCCACCCTCATTGCCAATCTGCCAGACTTCTACGTTGGGCATCGCCGTGAAGTCCAGGATCAGGACGCGGGCGTCGCAGCCGTTGAGGAAGCGGAAGCGATAGCGCCGCTTCTCGACGTTCAGGAACGGCCAGGTGTTGCCGTTGACCATGATGCAGTTGCCAAAGAATTCGGGGTACCAGATGGGCGAGAAGGGGCCAGCCGGGAGGTACGGGCCGGTGATGCCGTCGTTGAACGCCCGGGTATCAGGGTAGAAGAGGGAGCCGTCGGCGTTGAAGGCGCGGTCCTGGATCGCGATGGGAATCTCGTAGTAGGTCTTGTTGGGCGGAAACTTGTCGTTCTCACGTGGGGCCGGACCGGGGAGGATGGCGGACTGACCGCTCCGCGAGTCGCGCACGGCGTCGTCACCCGCCGGGCCACCTCGAATGATGTAGAAGCCGGCCGGACCGGCGTAGACATTGAGGCGGGTCATGCCCAGCGTGTGGTCGTGATACCAGATGGTTGACGCGCGGTTGGTGTTCGGGTACTGGAAGACGGCCGTCCCCGGCTCCCACTCCGTCGCTCCCGGCGCCAGATAGCCCTTGCTCTTGGCCTTGCCCTCGAAGAAGTCATACCACGTACCGGTGGTCGCGTAGTTCGGTGGCAGGTTGCTGGCCGCGGGCAGATACCAGGCCTCGGCATAGCCATCGCTCTCGTCGCCGACACCCACCGCGCCGTGGACGTGAGTGACCATCGGCACCGGGCCGGTGTACGGTCCCGGCGTCACACTGAACGTCGGACGCATATCCCGCCCGCCTGGGCCGCCGGGCGGGTTCGCCCAGTGGAGAGTCGGATCGACGGGCAGCAGATGCGGCAGGTAAGCGCCGGTGGCGTCCTTGAGATCGTTGATCCACTTCACACGGACGGGCGCGCCCCACTTGGCCTCGATCGTGAGCGACGGCGCGTTATGGACAAGCAAGCCGCGATTGCTGGCGGACCTCACCGCCCCATACCCCCACACGGTTGTGCGGGGTAGGCCGCTCGGCAGGATTTGCTGCGCGATCTGCTTCATCGAGATCTCGTAGTAGTCGGCATTCTTGCCGCCAGTCAGCTTAATCGTACCCGCCTTCGGCATGACAGGCGGGATCAACAGGGGGGTCTGGTACTTGGGGACGCCCGTGGGATTGAGGGATGGGCCGGGTAGCTGCGCCAGGACCGTGGGCAATCCGAACTTGTCGAACGCGAGCAGCGCCAGCATTGTCCCACCGGCGTACTTCAGGAACGCTCGTCGCGTGAGCATGGCTTAGGCTCCTTGACCTACACTCCCGTGGGCGAAGTAGTCGGTCGTCCGGGCGAGACCCTCCTCGAGTGAGACTTCAGGTCTCCAGCCGAGGTGGCGAGCGGCGCGTGTTGAATCGAGGTATATCCTGGACACCTCTCCTTGCTTCGCCGGCCCGTAGTGAGGCGAGTCAACGTAGCCCGTGAGGCAGGCCAACCGCTCAAACACGCAATTGATCGAGACACCCACACCGCGCCCGAGATTGTACGTGCCGCCGCTGCCGGCCGAGAGCGCCAGCAGGTTGCCACGCACAATATCGGCGACGTAGACGAAGTCGCGCTCCTGCTCGCCTGAGCCGTTGATCGTCGGCTGACTGCCGCTCAAGAGTTTGCCCAGGAAGATGGCGACCACCCCCGCTTCACCGAGGGGGTCCTGACGGGGGCCATAGACGTTGGGGTAGCGCAGGATGGTGTAGTCGAGGTCGTAGTTGGACCGGTAGAGATAGAGGTAATGCTCGACGTGGTGCTTGCTGGCGCCATACGGATCGAGCGGGTTGATGGGATGATTCTCGGGGACCGGCAGCACGACCGGCTCCCCATAAACAGCGCCCCCGGTGGAGGCGTAGACGACTTTGCGCACGCCGTGACGACGGCAGGCTTCCAGCAGGTTGAGCGTGCCCAGGATGTTCACGTTCGCATAGAGGATGGGGTTGTCCATCGCCTCCCGAACGTTGGCCAACGCCGCTTGATGACAGACAACCTCCGGCTCCTCTGTAGCGATGACGTCGTCCAGGGTAGGATCGCGGATATCGATCTCGTAGAAGCGCGACCGAGGATTCAAGTTGGCCCGGTGTCCCCGCGACAGGTTGTCGACGACCAGCACATCGTGACCACTGGCGATGAGGCCATCCACAAGGTGTGAGCCAATGAAACCCGCGCCTCCAGTCACCATAACCTTCATCGCACTACCTCGAAGGCGGAGACGAGCTTCGCCCAGCGGTCCTGCTCGGGCACGCGCTCCGCGTAGAAGGCCCGGATCGCGGCCACGACGTCGTCGGCCTGGTCTGTGGTCAACTCAGGGTACATGGGCAACGACAGGATCGAGGCGGCCACCTCCTCGGTCGCCGGCAGGTCGCCTACCCCGTAGCCCAGGGCTTGTACGGCCGGTTGAAGATGGCACGGGACGGGATAGTGGATGCCCACCCCAATCCCGCGTTCTTTGAGATACTTCAGCAGCTCGTCCCGCTGCTGGACACGGAGGACGTACAGGTGGAAGACATGCGTGGCGTAGTCGGCGACGGTCGGGGTAATGACGGTGTCGAGCTCGGCCAGGGCCTGCGTGTAGTAAGCGGCATGCGCCCGCCGCTGGCTGTTCCAATTCTCGAGGTGAGGCAGCTTGATGCGCAGGACCGCCGCCTGCATCTCATCGAGCCGACCGTTCAGGCCCACCACCTCGTGGCGGTAGCGCTCGCGCGACCCATGGTCGCGCAGCATGCGCAGCCGCGCGGCGAGTGCGGCGTCGTTGGTGGTCACCATGCCGGCTTCGCCGTAAGCGCCCAGGTTCTTGGAGTAGTAGAAGCTGTAGGCGGCCAGGTGCCCGAGGCCGCCCACAGGCCGACCCTTGTAGCGGGCGCCGTGCGCCTGGCAGGCGTCCTGAATGACCCACAGCCCGTAGCGCTCGGCGATCTCCATCAGCGGGTCCATGTCGACGGGCTGGCCGTAGAGGTGGACCGGGATGATGGCCCGCGTGTGAGGGGTGATCTGGGCCTCGACGGCCGACACGTCCATCGTGTACGTCTGTGGGTCAATGTCGACGAAGACGGGCGTCGCTCCCACCAGCATGATCGCCTCGGTGGTCGCCATGAAGGTGTGGGCGACGGTGATGACCTCGTCGCCCGGCCCAACGCCGCATGCCATCAGCGCCAATTGCAGCGCCATCGTCCCCTCAGCCACGCCGACCGCGTGTTCGGCGCCGCTGAAGGCCGCGAACTCCTCCTCAAAGGCCTGTAAGTTAGGCCCCAGGAACAGTTGCATACCCTCCAGGACCGCCTCCAGCGAGGCGAGGATCTGGGGCTTGAGAGACTGATACTGGGCCTTCAAGTCAACGAGCGGAATGCTGTTCATATGACTCCCCCCATGTCTCTGTGGTCGGGACATCATCCCGATACCGAAGGATGCGAGCCGGTGTCCCGGCCACAATCGCGTTGTCCGGCACATCTCGCGTCACCACGCTGCCCGCGCCGACAATGGCTCCCTCACCGATGGTGACGCCGCACAGAATGGTAGCGTTGCTCCCAATCGAGGCCCGGCGCTTGACGCGCGTAGGCACACAGACCCAGTCGGCGTCCGTCTGGAGCTGTCCATCGACGGTCGTCGCCTGGGGGTAGCGGTCGTTGATAAACATCACGCCGTGGCCAATGAAGACCTGGTCCTCGACCGTGACGCCTTCACAGATGAAGGTGTGGCTCGAAACCTTGACGCGTTCGCCAATCGTCGCGCCCTTCTGAATCTCGACAAACGTGCCGATGCGGCTCTCGTCGCCGATCTGGCAGCCATAGAGATTGACAAAGGCGCGGATCACCACGCCTTGCCCCAGCTTCACGTCGGGCGCGATGCGTCGGCCGTCCATGTCTAGCACAGCACCGGCTCCTTTCGCCCGCCATCCATCAGCGACCGCTGTGCTGCCTCCAGCACCCTGACGACTTGGAGCCCCACCGCGCCGTTGCTGCGCGGCGTCGTCCCGTCACGGATACAGGTCAGGAAGTGCTGGCAGGCGGCCTTGAGGGGTTCGCTCCACTGGATCGGGTACGAGGTCACGTCACCGTACCGATAGGAGAGGTGGAACTGCTCCTCGGTATCGGAGTGCGGCGGCGCCTCGACGCCTTTGTCGTAGATAAGGATCTTGTTGTCCGGCTCGATGTCGTCGTAGACGAGCATCTTGCGGCTGCCGACGACGGTGTAACGGCGGATCTTGCACGGGTCCAGCCAGCTCACCCGCACGTTGGCCATGACGTGGTTGGGGAAGTGGAGGGTCAGGTGCGCCACGTCGTGGATGCCCCGCTCGCGCTGGACATAGGCTTCCCCGCGCGCGCTGACGCTCTCCGGGGTCATGGACAGGATGTACAGCAGAATCGAGACGTCGTGGGGCGCGAGATCCCACAGGACGTTGATGTCCGACTGGAACAGACCCAGGTTGACCCGTGTGCCGTTGATGTAGTAGATGTCGCCCAGTTCACCACTCGCCACGATGGTCTTCATCGCTTCCACCGCCGGGTTGTACTCGAAGGTGTGCTCGACCATGACGGTGCAGCCCTGGCGCTCGCCAAGCGCGACAAGATCCTCCGCTTCCCGCACGCATGCCGTCAACGGCTTCTCGACTAGCACGTGCTTCTCGGCCTGCAATGCCTGGACCGCCAGGCAGTAGTGGGTCGAGACAGGTGTGGCAATCGCCACGGCGTCCACATCGGACTCCAGCACATCACGATAGTTGTAGGTTGTCTGGACGTGGGGATAGAGCGACCGAACGTGGTCCAGCCGCTCTTCTCGCATATCGGCGATCCAGGCCAGTTCGGCATCAGGCAGTTCATGGAAGTTGCGAGCGAGTTTGGCTCCCCAGTATCCGCAACCGATTACGCCAACCTTGAGCATACTCCCCTCCCCGAAGAGGTAATACTTCTGCCGATAGACGTTGTCATCCTGCCCCTGTGCCGCGCAGGACGGCCCAGGGCGTCAGAGCCAGAATCTTGAAGTCCAGCCAGAACGATTGACGCCGAATGTAGTCAAGGTCCAGCCGGATTTGCTCATCGAAAGGCACATCCCCCCGACCGGCCAGCGCCCACAGACTCGTAACCCCCGGTATCACGTCCAGGCGCTGGCGCTCGTGCTCGGTGTACAGCGCGACTTCATAGGGCAGGGCCGGCCGGGGACCGACCAGGCTCATCGACCCCTGCAAGATGTTGAAGAGCTGGGGCAACTCATCCAGGCTTGTCTTGCGCAGGAACCGACCGACCCGCGTGATGCGGGGGTCGTTGACCAGCTTGCCTACGCGCTTCGCGGCTTCCGTGACAGTAGGGACCGGCGACGCTGGCGAAGCGTTGTCGCCGCGCATCAGCCGCCGCATGTGTTCCTCGTGGAGGCGGGAATCGGCATTCTGGCGCATCGAGCGAAACTTGAAGAAGGTGAAGGGGCGGCCATCCTTCCCGATGCGCGTCTGCCGGAAGATGACGGGGCCGGCCGAGTCGAGCTTGATCGCCAGCGCGATGAGCGCAAAGACCAGCGCCAGCGCGGCGAGCAGGATCAGCGCGATCACGATATCGAAGCTGCGTTTGGCCAGGCCGTACCAGAAGTGGCGTGGAATTTGCCAACGCGGTACGACCGGGATAGGCAGCGCTTCGACCTGGTTGTTCCCGAACATGAAACGGTCACGAAATGTCATACGACGCCTCCTTCGATAAGTTGGATGGACGTTGGCTAAGCAGTGGTAAGTGAGAACGGTTGGCCGAAGACGAGGCTATCGTCCTGGCCCAACACGAGAGCGCGGATGGTCGGCTCGGGCAGCGAAGGCCCGGTGAGCAGGCCAAGATCGTCGGAGGTCCCAACGGAAGCGCGCCGTCGCCACCATTCGGCCACATCTCGCGGTAGGGCGCTCCAGTGACCTGAGAGTCGCTGCATTTCCTGTAGGAATGACTCGTAGACTCCCAGGCGCTGGGGGACCAGCAGATAGTCAGGGTGTGAGTTGAGGAGGGCTAAGCCGCCATAGCGGGCAATGAAGGCAACTTTGTCCAGCCACAGCCGGGGCGATGTCTCACCCAGGGTGACTAACAACGTGTGGTCTTGCGAGAGGGTGTAAGGTAGCTCGATGAAGTGGCCCAGGACGTAGGGCCAGATGCTCATCGTCCCACCGGGGATTGGCTCGAAGGGGTCGGTGTCGAAGAACGACGAGTCGTACTCGACGGCGAGATTTTGCATCCAGTCTGGGCGCCGGTGGGTCATGGGCGAGCGGAAGCCGACAGCCTGCCAGGCGTGGAGGTAGTCATTGATGCGCTCGGCGCGCCGGGCGAACGTGGCATACGACGAGAAGAGCTTGCCGTCATGCTTTAGGCCATGCACCCCGACCTCGAACCCCCGCTCCCGCAGCTCGCCCAGGAGTCGAGGGTCCACTTGATACCGCTCAGGCACGAAGTTGAACGACGAGCGAAAGCCGTAGGCTTCCTCAAGCGTCGCCAGCTCGCGGACGAAGTCGTGGCCCCGCTGGCCTTCCACGTCGTGGGTCAGCACGAACGCGAAGTCCTTGCCCGCAGGCCAGAAGTGAATATACGGCACTGCACTGCGGCCACGGCCCAACAAGACCTGACGCATCAACTCGAACTGATAGCGGACGTAGCGGTCCTCGATGGGCCAGCCCAGGGTACCGCCCGTCTTCTTCCGACGGACGAACAGCTGGCGCACGAGAGGCCGCAGGCCCTCGGGGAGCATGGGGCGCACCTGGTAGTACAGCCGTTTGGCGGGGCTGAGGCGCCAATGCTCGGGACCAAACTCCTCTTCGCCGAGTATCTGCCCCATCAGCACGACGGGATCGTCGTTCGCCTCGACGGGGAGGTCGGCGAGGCAGTGCGCCGCCCGCTGGGATGCCCGCTGCCAATCGGCGATCTCAATTCCGTCGTCGAGCACACCCCAGAAGCCCCACGGCGTGTTGGCGTGCAGCAGGGAGCGACTGTCCACGGCGTTAAGCAAAGTGCCCATAGAGAACCTCACCAATCGCGCGTCCGACCCATGCTGGTGACTTCTGGATGACCGCCGGTAGATACCGCTCCTGGAGCCGACCCTTGGCCGACGTGGGCGCCTGAGAACTCAGGATGGAGTATTGCAGCACCGACTCGGCGCTCCCCCAGCCTTGCTTGAACTGCCGCAACCCCTCATCGTCGTAGTCAGTCCGTCCCCAATCGAACGTCTGGTAGCCGTTCTCACATCCCCACTGGATGGCGCGCCAGAAGAGCAGGTTATTGGGGCGCAGGCGCCAGTACTCGGCGAGAGACGCGCCGTACTTGTAGACGAGCAGCTTGTTCGCGTGGAGGAAAACCGCGCCGGCGATGGGGGTCTCGCCCTGGTAGGCCAGCAGGACGAAGCCCTGTCCGGGGCGCAGCATGTGTTCCCAGAGCAAGCGGAAGAAGCGGAAGGGTTGAGTCGGCGCGCCGAGACGGCGTCTTGTCTCGACATGCAGACGGTAATAGGTTTGGACTGCTTCCCAGGTGTCGCTCTGTTGGATGGTCAGGCCGGCGCTCTCCGCCTGGTGAATGAGCCGGACGACGCTCTTCTTGAAGCGACGTAGCATCTGACCCGCGTCCGCATCGAGCGGGGTGACGTGTCTGACCATCTTCTCGCCCGGGTACACGCTGGCCAACGGTCGGAGCGGCCAGCGGATTTCGATGGTTGGGCGCTGGTGTTCCGCCCACCAGACCTGCAAGCCGTCCAGCAGCTCGCGCAGGCCAGCGTCATCACTGGCGAGGGGGACGCAGTAGTCGCTGAAGGGGAGGGCCACGATGCGGCGCCCCGTCAGGCGACTCTGGACGGCCATGAGGGGCAGCCCAGCTTGTAGCCGTCCGTCCGCATCGGCCACGGCCACCAGGAGCGGGCGGTAGCCATAGCACGCCTCGAGTACATGGCTCCAGGCCGAGGTGTGAAACGGAGTCGCGTCTGGGTGATGGGCGACGAATTCCAGCCAGCGTGGATCGTCCATCGCCGGAGTGATGACGGGCATTGAAGTTCCTTGTGGCCGCTGGGGCCTTAAGATGGCGCTTGCGCGGGGACGGCGCTGTGGGTGAGGCGGGCGATGATGGCGAGGTAGAGGTCTTCCATCGCGGCCCAGTTATGGGATTGATTGAAAGACCGCAGATGCTGGCGGACGCCGGGTAACAACTCCCGGTGGTGGTACACGTCGCGGATGCGGTCCGCCAGCGCGACGGGGTCATCGGCGGCGTAGAAGAAGGCGCTGTCGTCGTCAAAGTAGTAACGAATGACGTCGAGATTCGGGGCGATGGTGGGCATCTCCATCGCCGCGTATTCCAGCATCTTGACCGGCAAACAGTAGTTGTGCTTGGCCTCGTTGGCGCTCTTCGTCCCGACAATGCCGACGTCGGCCTGGCTGAGATACGCCGCCAGCTTCTCGACGGGGATGAAGCCAAGCAGTTGCACGCGGTCGCTCAGGCCCCAGGCGGGGATCAGGCGCTTGACGGTGGGCAGATAGTCACCGTCGCCGATGAGGAGGAAGCTGAGCGCCGGGCAGTCCTGGCTCGCCAGGTGGATGGCCTGGAGGATGACATCCAGCCCCAGCCGCTCGGCGATGGTGCCGTGATAGACGAGGCGCAACTCCGTGCTCGGCGGGCGCGGCGGCGCGGGCTTAAAGAACGCCTCGTTGCCGACATTCAGGATGACTTCGATCTTGTCAGCCGGCAGGCCGTGCGAACACAGCACCCGCTTCTGGAGGGCATTGGACGTAATGACCTGATCCGCGAAGGCCGCGCTTAGCCGCTCCTGCCAGCGCAGGAGGGCGATCAACGGATGCTCCAGCGCGACGTCGAACTTGGTAGCGTAGACTTCGGGCGTTGTGTCGTGGACATCCAGAATCACCGGCACGCCGAGCAGTTTCGGCGCGATGGCGCTGAAGACCAGGAAGTCGGGCATGTTGTGGACATGGATGAGGCCGTAGCTGTGGCTAAGGGAGCGCCAGGCCACCCAGAGGGCGACGCGGATGGCGAACCAGACCTGGACGAGGGCGTAGTGGAGCGCGCTGTCCCCCCAGTACTTGTCCATCACGGCGAAGACGCGCACGCCGGCTGGGGCTGTAGTCTCGTCGACGCCCCGTTGGCCCAGGGCAAAGATATCCACCTCGTACCCTTGCCGCACCAGAGCCTGGACGTAGTTCTTGATGCGGGCGTCAGTGTAGTAGTTGGCATACGCAATCATGCAGGCCGAGCGTCGGATCATGGCGCGCCCCCTTCATTAAGAAAAACCTGATACCAGCTCTCAAGCGAGAGTAAGAGAAAGAGGATGCGCTGGTGGTCGCGGTGGTGTGCCGCGTGCTCCTGCATCAGGCGTAGGACGTAGTCAGGGTTAAGATAGGCGCTGGTGAACGAGTCGGGGGCGGTGACAATCTGCTGCATGTGCGCGCCCAACTGGTTCTGCAACCAGACCTGGACGGCGTTGTCGAACCCGATCTGGGGGCGCGATGTGACTCCTTCGCCGACCCAGGTCGCGCACGCCTTGCGGTGGATGTACTTGTCACGCCGCCCCCGCACCTTGAAACGGCCCGGTATCTGCTCGGCCAGCCGCATGAGTTCGAGGTCCAGGAACGGGACGCGCGCTTCGACACTGGCCGCCATCGCCATCTTGTCCTCACACAGCAGCAGGTTGTCGGGCAGCGAGGTCCGCGCGTCGACGTAGGTCATGCGCTCCAGCGGCGTGCCCTCCGGCGCCTGGGCCAGCTGGTCGCGCACGTAGCGGAGGGGGAGGTCGGGGTCCATGTGCGCCTGGGTGCTCGCCGTGAGCAGCGAGTCCAGGGTCCCGTTGGTCGTGATGGAGTACACGCGCAGGAATTGCTCGTCGTCGCTGCGGGCGCCGCAGGTAAAGACAAAGCGGCGATACTGTTCGCCGAGCGTCGTGCCGGCGAGAACGCGAGGCAGGACCTGGCGGACAGGAGTGGCCGCGCCGAGGCGCAGCCAGGGCGCGTGGGCGACACCGAAGTAGCGGCCATAGCCGCCGAATGCCTCATCGGCTCCCTGGCCGTTGAGAAGGACTTTGATGCCCCGCTGGCGCGCCATCTCCGCGACGAAGTAGTAGGCGGCCGCCGACTCGTTGCCGATCGGCTCCTCCAGGTGCCACAAGTAGCGCGTCATAAAGTCGGCGTAGTCCGCCGCCGTGATCGTCTCCTCGTAGAAGTCCGCGCCGAACCGCGCCGCCATCGCCCGCGCCGGGGGAATCTCGTTGGTTCCGGTGCTGTCAGCGAAGCCGACGGTGAAGGCGTGGACCGGGCCGCCGGCGTGCTTGCTCATGAGGGCCAGGACCGTCGTCGAGTCGACACCGCTGCTCAGCGAGATGCCGATGGGCACATCGCTCACCATCTGGCGCACCACGGCGTCTTCCACCGACGCGCGCAGGCAGGCGATCCAGTCCGCCTCGGTCTTGTAGCGGTCGACGCGCGCAGCGTCGGTCGAGAACCGCACCTGACGGATGTCATCGGCGGTGACGGTCAGCGAGCAGCCCGGCGGCAACTTGCGAATGCTCTGAATGAGGGTCCAGGGCGACGGCGTGTGCCGGAAGGTGAGGCACAGGTTCAGCGCGTCAAAGTCCAGCGCGCGCGGGATGGCTGGGTCGGCTAGAATGGCCTTCAGTTCGGACCCAAAGTAGAAGGTGTCATGGTGCAGGCAGTAGTAGAGCGGCTTGACGCCAAAGTGGTCGCGCGCCAGGAACAACTGTTGGCGTCGGGTATCCCAGAGCGCGAACGCGAAGATACCGTTGAAGCGGTTCGGGCACGCCTCGCCGTACTCCTCGTAGGCGTGGAGGATGACCTCGGTGTCCGACGTCGTGTGGAAGACGTGGCCGCGCGCCTGAAGCTCGCTGCGCAGCTCGCGGTAGTTATAAATCTCGCCGTTGAAGATGACCCACAGCGAGCCGTCCTCGTTGCACATGGGCTGGTCGCCCGTGCTGAGGTCGATGATCGACAGGCGGCGGTGGGCCAGCCCGACGTCGTAGGTCCAGTCCGCGTCGGCCGCGTCCGAGGCGGGCGCGCTCGTGTCATCGAATTGGCGAGGCTGCGCCGGATGGCGCGAGTCGAAGACAATACAGCCCGCGCCGTCGGGGCCGCGGTGGGCGATACGCCGGTTCATGCTCAGGAGCAACTCGGGATCAATCGGCTGCCCGTCGCGCCGCCAGAGTCCACAAATGCCACACATGTCGCTCACTCCTGTGTCTGTTTCGCTAGGCCCAGATCGCCGATAGGGACGCCGCCTGGTCGACGGGGGGAGCGGTGCGCCCTACCAGCCCGTCGTAGATGCGCTCCAGCTCTGGCGTCTTGGCCAGCAATCGACAGTGGACGTGAGCCGTGTGGGCCGCCGCCCGCCCCAGCCGCTCGCGCAGGCTGCGGCTCTGGATGAGGTGGCCGAGGGCGTTCGACAGGCCGTCCAGGTCTTGCTCCGCGACGAGCAGCCCATCCACGCCGTCGGTGACAATTTCCGGGATACCGGCGTGGTAGGTCGAGACGACGGGTAGTCCGGCCGCCATGGCCTCGATGAGCGTGCCCGGAATCCCTTCTTTGTCCTCGCCCAGCGTCACGCTGGGCAGGGTAAAGATGTCCGCCGCGCGGTACTCGGCCACGAGGCGCTCGCTGTCATAGGGGACGTGGCCGAGGAAGCGCACGCGGTCGCGCCAGCCGTAGTCGGTGACGAGTTTCTCCAGTCGGGGCCGCAGCGGGCCATTGCCCATGAAGGTCACTTGAAACGACGGACCGCCGGGCGTCCGTTGCTCCCAGAGGCGCAACGCTTGCAGGACGCGGTCCTGGGCCTTCTTTGGCTCGAGCGTCCCGCACATCAGAATCTTCACGCTGGGCGTGTCTCGATAGGTGCGGTCCGAGTAGATGAAGCGGTCGGTGTCGGTGCCGTAGTAGTGCACGACGATCTTGTGCTCGGGGCAACCGAGCCGCATGAGGTCACGGCGCATGTCGTGGGACATGGCGATGAAGCAGTCTAGCTCGTCGAAGATGGGCTGCAGGTAGCGCCGCCCATAGCCCCACGCGGCGCGGGGGAAGGATGACACATCGTAGCCGTAGCCTGAGACGACGACCGGCAGGCGTGTCAGGCGCTTCAACGCCAGGAAGAAGCGGGCGTCGACCAGGTAGTGGATGTGCAGGAGGCGCGCGTCCTGCGCCCTGGCCTGAGCCGCCAGTAACTGCGCGGAGGCGGCCGGTAGGCGGCGCAGACCCCGATACATCAGGCGATCCACCGTCCGCGACCACGGCGGTAGCTCGTCCGCCACGGCGTAGACGTCGGCAAAGGTATGGGCCAGGCCCGGCCGACGATGATGGCAAAGGACGAGGGGGCGGTACCGCGTGAGCGTCCTAATCTGGTTGCTGATGAAGGTTTCCGTCGGGGCCAGGAAGCCACGGACGACGTGGGCGACTGTGGGATGCTCAAACATGCGCCACCTCCTCGGCAGCGACGGTCGACTGCCTCAGGAGTTCCTGGTACACGCCCACCGTGGCCCTCGCGACGCTGGCCGACGAGTACGTCGCCTCGGCGACTTGCCGGCTGCGCTCCGCCATGCGGTGGTAGCGTGCCGGGTCTTCAAGCAACTGCCTGACAGACGCGATCAGTCCGTCTACATCGCCGGCTGCGTACAGCAGCCCTGTCTCGTCGTGTTTGACCATATCGGGTACCCCCCCTACACGGGTCGCTACGACCGGCACGCCCACCGCCATTGCCTCGGCGATGACCATCGGCGCGTTCTCCTGGCTGGATGGCAGGACCAAAACTGTCGTGGCGTTGAGCAGATGGGCCAGTTCACCCTGGCTCACCCGCCCCATGAAGCGCACGCCGTCGATCTTTTCGTGCTTGACGCGGCGCTGCATAGCGGCCGCATAGCTCGCATCCTCAACCCCGCCGCAGAATACCGTCTCCAAATCCGGAAACGGCTCTCTTAGCGCGACGTGCGCGTCGAGCAGATCCGCCGGCCGCTTGAGGGGGGCCAGAACCCCGGCGAACAGGAGGCGCGGCCGCCGCGCCGCCGTCTCCGTCGGGCGCATCTGGAAGAAGCGTGAACTCACGGCGTTGGGAATGGCGAAGGTGGTCTCACCGGCGCCTACTACCTGGCGAGCATAGCTCGAGATACAGATGAAGGCGTCGAAGTGACGATGGACGTAGCGCTCGATGAGGGCGTCGGACTGCGCGCTCCAATACTCCCAGCCCGTGCGCTTGGCCGCCTCGTCGCGTTTGACCCCGTGCAGCGTGAAGAGGCGCGGATAACCGCTGAAGCACGCTGCCAGGGCCAGGGCCATGTTGTCCTGGCAGTGGACTAGGTCTGGCTGGATCTGCTGCAGCGCGCGCTGGGCCTTCAGGATGCGGAACGCGAGGCGTGGGCGGAGCGCGACGTGACGCGGCACGCTGAGAAAGTGGAAGAAGAAGCCGTTGCTCTCTTCGGCGACATCCTCGGTCAGCCCCTCGGGACAACTCACCACGTGGAACTCAAACCGATCCTGATAGCCGCGCAGGCCCTCCAGCAGGGCGGCCGTCGCCGTCTCCACGCCACCCCTGAAGGTGGTGTGGTCCGCCGGGTAGTTCGTCAATAACGCGATTCGGCGTCGCATACCGTATCCCTCTCAAGCGGTCCGGTCGTGACCGACCAAGGCTCAATACCACTCGCCCAGCCAGAGGCGCAGCGCGGCGATCTTCTCAAAGGCGGCGATATCCGAGGTCCACGTCCCACTCTCGAAGTCACTCTGGAAGTGCGGCGCGATGAACCCGAAGTCATCCTGCGGCTTCGCGAACAGGTGACGCTGGTAGAAGGGGGTCAGCCACTCGCGCGGCGTGAACTCCTGGTAGCCGTTGAGCCGCGCCCGGACCCGTGACCAGACGTGTTTTGGCCCGGCGTGCAGCAGGGGCAGGCTCTTCAGCAGATCAGAAGGTGGATAGCCGTGGTCGGTGGAATAGGGCAAGAGTTCCGGACGATAGCGGCGGATCAGGTAGGCGTAGAAGTACTGGGAATTGAACCGATCGGCCACCGTGGGCGAGACGGGCTGTGAGTGCACGCCCGCGAAGGGCGCCTGGTACATGAACTCGACGAAGTCGACGTCGAGGAACGGGAAGCGATTGGTGGCGTACGGGCGCTCGGTGCCAATCTCAGCGCCGAAGTACTTGCGGCTGGCTTCCTGGATCAGGTAGAGGTGCAGCCGATGGTTCTCCTGAAGCTCGCTGTGCCGCTGGAACCACTCGGCCACGTCCGCCTCGACGTCCGCCTGCCCCGCTGCGTAGATGTCGGCCAGCAGATAGGAGTCGGCGGCCTGTTCGGCCAGAATAGTGCGTAGCTCCGTCACGGGGTCAGCCGCGCGGTTCAGGCGCACCCAATCCGCGCTCACGAACTCGCCCAGGTTCTGGAAGGTGCGCAGGAACTCGCTGCCAAAGATGCCGGTGACAACCACCGGCGCGAAGGCGCTTAGCTCTCGAAACGCGTACGGGTAGTTGGCGCGCTGGACGACGACCCCATCCGATAGCAGGACCGTCTGGCGCGCGTAGATGTCGAAGACGTCCTCGAAGCGCTTGTCCAGGGTGAAGGCCTGGAACGGGTAGCCGAGGTGGGCGCACATCGCTTGCGGGATGGAGACGTTGATGGCCCCCGGCCCGCCGAACGAGTAGGCGAGGATGTTGCGGCGGTCGAGTTCGACTACCGAATGGATGGCGCGGCTGTCGAAGCCCGACGTGAACGAGGCGCAGATCTTGTCCTGATCGGCGAGGAGCAGGTTCGTGCAGCGGTGGAAGAGGCGGCTGCCTTCTTCGAGCGCCTCTTCGGCCGGCCACTGGGGTTTGGCGTAGAATAGGCGCTGGTCCCAATACGACTTGCGACACATGCCCACACTGTCAAACGTAAGGATAGCGCCGGGGGCAATCCGCTTGACTCCCTTGAGAAAGGTCCGCTCGTGGATCGGCCAGTTGAATACGGTCGTCTCCACCAGGGCCGCTGGGTCCAGACCAGGGTGTTGGGGGAGCAGGCGACCTAGCTCGGCCAGGCTGGTGGCGACGTAGACGACGCCAGCCTGACAGGCGTAATACACCGGCGAGGTGGCGAAGTGACTGCTGACGATGTGAATCTGGGCCTGCCGCCGGTCCAGGATCAGCAGCGTGAAGTTGCCCTTGATGGCTTCGACCAGCGCCGTCCCCTGTTCCAGATACGCGGCCAGCAGTTCCGGCGCGGCGAGCCGCTCCACCCCCAACGAGCCGTCTCGCTGGTTCAGGCGCCCAAACGCCTCTCCAATCAGGAACAGGTGGCAGCCGTCCGCGACGGCATAATCGTCGGGGTCGCTGGGCCGACGCAGACTGAGGGCCTCAGCGCCCGCCAGGTAGATGCGGCGGCGCGTGATAGCCGGATGACCCCAAGGCCCGGCCGCGAAGGCCGTGTCTAGACAACAGGACGGTGAGAGCGGCCTGCCATCGAGGGCCGCCCGACTGACCACGTCAAACATGACTTACTCTCTTTTATGCTTCGGGGGAATAGTGGCGCAGCGCGTACAGCGGGAGTTTGAGAACCTTCATGCCATAGTCGAGTGAGGCGAGGGCCGGCAGCCAGTCGTCGTGGGCGAACACGGCGAAGGCGCGCGTGTTGCGCCACGACCGTAGCCAGTCTGACGGCGATAGCTCGCCCTTGCGGTAGTCATGCCAGAAGGACTGGAAGTCGGCCATGGGGTCTACCCAGCGCACACCCGCGGGGAAGGTGGTGTGCGCGCCGAGGGGGCGCCCCGTCAAATCATGGTACTGAATCAGCGGGAAGTTGAGGCCGCACGCTGCCGCCTGGTCGCTCTGCTGCCACAGCCGGGCGTTGAGTTCAATCAGCTTCAACTGTCCATCACGGGGATCGAGCTTGAACTCCAGGTTGCCGAAGCCGCGATAGTCGAGGCCGTGCAGCAACTGACACAGGTGAGCGAGCAGGTCGGAGCGATGCACCGACTCGACCAACGTGCCGACGCCGAAGGCCGGCGGGTATTGACGCAGCTTGCGGACGGTGAACAACGCCAGCAGCGTCCCTTGTTGGCCGATATAGAACGAGATTTCAAAGTTGTTGCTGGCCGGGCCTGGGATGACCGACTGCACCATCGCCTGCAGCCCGGTCGGCCAGATGCGGTCGAACTGCTCGACCAGTTCGCGGGGCGAGTCGACCCGCATTCCCTTGCTGTCGAAGTGCTGCCGCCAGAGGTGCGAGTAGTACGGCTTGATAAAGGCGGGATAGGGGACGTCGTCCTGCATGCGGAGGGCGTCTTCGCGTGTCTCCGGATAGAACGTGGCGGGGAAGGGCACACCCTGCTGCTGGGCGAGATCGTACTGGGTCCGCTTGTTGAGTATCCCCTCGATGAGCTGCGCCGGTGGCAGCGCGAAGTCGAAATAGGCGCTCAGCGCCTCACGATGGCGCGACACAAACAGGACGTAGGCATCGGAGGCTGGGAACAGAATGCCGCGCGCCGGTAGCCGCTGGCCCTCAGTCAGGAGATATTGAACGAGCGCCTCAGGCTGCGCGACCGGATCGGGGCACTGTTTCGCTGTGCAATACCTGGACTTGAAGCCAGGCAGGCTGAGATCACAGTCCAATCCTAGCACAGGAACCCCGGCGCGCCCTAGGGCGCGAATCGCGGCCAGGCCCGTATCGAAGAGGCTGAGCACAACTGCCACGCGCTGGTCTGGGCAGGGAACGACGCGTCTCGTGTTTGTCCTCGTGTTTGTCATAGGAATGAACGATCCTCGCCAGGCGATGGGGCGCTGTCAGGTGTGAGCTTGAAGGGACGTACCAGGGTGACACCCTGCACGGGGTACGTCGGGGGGGAGGGAACGCAACCACATGGAAAAGTGGCAACCGGGTGGGATACCCTCAAGCCCACACCTGACAGCGCCATCGCTTTTCGATTCAACAACCGTCGCGGCCGTGCGCGGCCTACACCTTCGTCAGCTTGTAGATGGGCCGACCTTCCTTGCCGCAGCCAATCACCGTCCAGTGGACGAGGCCCGTCTGCTCCGCCACGAAAGCCACGAACTCTTCTGGGCCGAAATTACGGTAGGCGTTGCGCATCTGTGGCTCGTCAGGCAGGTGCGACTCAAAGAACATGACCTGCGTCCTGATCCGTCCTAGGAACTGCTTCAGGTCCTCAAACTCGGCGGCTGTCTTGAGGAAGTGGTGAAACACGTTGAGCGCCAGCACCACATCAAATTCGCTCTTTTCCCAGAACTCGAAAATATCGGCATGGACGGCGGCGAAACGCTTCTGTTCGGCGATGCGTAGGCGGTTCATCAAGTAGAAGCATTCGTAACTCCGTTCGACGCCGTAACAGAAGAACCCGGCATCCTCCAGGCGGTGGCAGAAGTAGCCCAGGTTGGCCCCAATGTCCAGGACCGTACCACCGGGCATAGACGGCAAGTTGGCGCGGATGATTTCAAAGCGCGAGTCATCATGCTCAACAGGGATATCGCTGAGCGTGGGGTGGAGGAGCGGCTGGTACAATTTCCCCCCCCACTGTTGGGCGTAATCCAACAGTTGGACCCGGAATTGCGCCCAGTCATGATGCCACCAGGTGATCTGGACCGGAATGCTGGGTAGGTTCATCTGCCTGGCTATGGCGAGGTGGGCCTGGCCGCCGGCCAGGAGGAGTTGACCATCCCGGCCGACCCGTACGACGATGGGGCTAGGCTGGCCGAGCGCCGCGTTGTCCAGGTCCGCCAGCAGGGGGCGGTACGCGGCGCGCGTGTCGTTTCGAGTATCGCCACTGAGTCTCGCTTGCCACGCGGCGTACTCGTCGAGGCGCGCGACAGGCGCTACCTTCAAATCCCAGTCGCCACTGACAACGCGGCCGGTGGCCTTGACCAGAGCGCGGTCCTCGGCCCAGTTCACCCCGCCGCGGGTAATCCTCGCGGGCGGAGTTAAGATTTGTCGCGGCCAGTCGAGGGTCGGGCGGCTCACCGCAAGGACGAAGTTGGCTTTGAGCTGCCAGGCGGCGAGCCGCCTCTGGCGCAGCCAGGAGAGCGCCTTCGGGCAGCGATCCTGGCAGTACTGCTTAAGTGGTACAACTTGCTGCTTGACCGTATGCATGGCCTCTACCATGTGCTAGTGTCCTCTCAGTTTCGGGTCAGCTTGTAGATGGCCGGCCCCTCATCGCCACAGCTGATACACTCCCACCGCGCCAACCCTATCTGGTCGGCCACAAAGCGCACGAGGTCTTCGTCGTGGAGCGTCTCCTGCCTGTCTGTTGGCTTGCTCTCATCACTAGGTGGCCGAAAGAAGACCACCTTCGCGTCAAGCCGCCTCAGACAGTGGACGAGCTCATGATACGAGGTCGCCTGTGTCGTCAACGACTGGCAGCCATGCAAGGCCAGGACGACATCAAAGGGGCCGGCCGCCGCGCCGTCCGGGTAGCAGACGCCGATTGTTTTCAGTTGCCACTCCTCGGCCTGGCCCAGTTGCTCCAGCCAGGAGGATGTCTCGACATCAGGCTCCAGCACATAGCACTGGAAGCCCTCACCCGCGAAGCGGTGACATAAGTACCCGCGCCCGGCGCCAATCTCTAGCAGTCGCCCCGTGTTGACGGGCAGGTGGGCCTTGATCACTTGAAACCAGGCGTCCCTGTTCACAGGCTGGATATCAGACAGGTCTGGATGGAGGAGGGGACCGGGCACAGCCAGGGGGTGGCGCTGCAGGTGGTCCAGAATCTGCCGCCGGAACCGCACCCAATCGGTATGACGCCAGGTAACCATGACGGGGACCGTCGGGATGCGCAGCAGCTTGGCGATGGTCAGGCGGTGGCGCCCGTCTTCGAACAGGAGCTGGCCCTGCCGCCCGATACGGACCGTCACTTCATCCATCGCCTGCCGAGAGTAGCGACCTTCCCAGGCGCGACGCTGCGAGCGGTAGCCATAGTCGCGTATCTCGGTGTAGAGCTGATCCATCGCCTGCAGGCGCCGCTCGAGATCGGTGCTATCGCGTATCCCCCACGGTCGCAGGCCGCGCTGGAGTTGGGCCAGGATCATGCGGTAGTGACTGGTGTCTACCCAGGGAACCTGGTCAACGAAGTGAGCCTGGAACGATTGATACACGTCCAGATGCTCAAAAGGCATGACATTGAGATCCCAATTGCCGCTGATCACCCGACCAAACTCATTGCTCTTGTCGTAGCCATCCGCGTACCGACCCCAACCCACGCCCGCATCCCTAATCTTCGCCGGGTCAACCGAAAGCACGCGCAGCGGGTCGATCCCCGCCTGCCGAGTCTGGGTGAGGAGAGTAATCCGGCTGCGCCAGAGGCTAAAGTGGACCTTTTTGGCGACGCCCCACAGGCTGTCCAGCGGCGCCAACTCGGGCGCACGGCCTACATTGATCGCTTTCATCGTGAGTGCTATGAACTCGACTCTTCGGTTGCTTCCAGCCAGTTGACCATCCCGGCCATAGTCGTCACCCAGAGCCGGTCACGATAGTCCGCGATTATCTGGAGTGTGGCCGGAAAGATGGCGGCAACGTTCAGCGGGTCACACGAGGGATGGAACCACAGGTGCAGGACCGTCCCCGTCTGGAGCGCGCGCTCCAGACAACGCTTGAGAACGTCGAGCCAGGCTCCGCTGGGCCAGGCGGCGCGCTTCTCCCAGCACATCCCGCCGGGAATCTGCCACAGGCCGTACGCATCCCGTCGCGGGACATCCAACTCGTAGCGGTCATGCCAGCGATAGGCGTTGAAACCACAACGCTTGAGGCTGGGGAAGTTGCCGGCGAGATTAGCGGGGAAGACCATCGAGGTCAGGCTTAGTCCCGCCTGCTCGGCGATGCGCCGGCATTTCATTAACTCTACGTCGGCGACCTCGGCCGGGCAGAGACCGTCGGTGAAGACAATATGGGAGAAGCTATGGCAGGCAATCTCGTGCGCTACGTCGGCGCGCCGGATGGCGTCAATCAGGTCCGGCCCATACCAGGCGGGCGCCTGATGGGTGTCGGAGACCTCAGTCCAGCCGTTGGCGTCGGTTCCCTTCGGTCGGATCGTGAACAACACGATCTCCGGCGGGGCCCAGCCGATCGGGTTGGGTGTCGAAGTGGCCAACAACGCCACATTGACTATCATGACCAATACCTTCTCGAACGTCTCCACGGCGGGCGATACGACGGCCAACGCGGGGGCACCGGCCGGCGCCCCGGTCGTCGTCGGAGCAAACCTGCTCCACAACGTGGCGGACCAGGGTCAGGATGCGTCAGCTAGCCCGCTC
>CAZLBQ010000020.1:0-24883 GCA_964557745.1 uncultured Anaerolineales bacterium | reverse complement strand
TACGATGAGGCCGAGAACCGCCTGCACGTCCAGAAGGCGGTCATGGCCTTGACGATGAGCTAAACTAACCGACTGCCCTCAAAGGAGAGGTGTTCATGATGCAGGATGGCCGTAAGCTCGCCGTCATCGCCATTGGCGGCAACAGTCTCATCAAGGACAAGGCGCACCAGACCGTCGAGGACCAGTACCAGGCGGGGGCGGAGACGTGCCACCACATCGCCGACATGATTCAGAGCGGCTGGCAGGTGGTCGTCACCCACGGCAACGGCCCGCAGGTGGGCTTCATCCTGCGCCGCTCCGAGCTGTCGCGCCACGAGCTGCACGAGGTGCCGCTGGACGTGTGCGGCGCGGACACCCAGGGCGCGATTGGCTACATGCTCCAGCAGAACCTCTACAACGAGTTTCTGCAGCGTGGCCTGAACCAGCACGCCGTGACCGTCGTCACCCAGACCGAGGTGGACGCGGCCGACCCGGCGTTCCAACGCCCCTCCAAGCCCATCGGGTCGTTCATGGACGAGGCCGAGGCGATGCGCCGCCGCGCCGACGGCTGGAGTGTCGTCGAGGACGCCGGGCGGGGCTGGCGGCGGGTCGTCCCGTCGCCGCGCCCCCAGCATATCATCGAGGCCGACGCTATCAAGCAGTTGATCCAGGGCGGGTTTACGGTCGTGGCCGTCGGCGGCGGCGGCATCCCCGTCGTGACCGACGAGGCGGGCCGGGTGCACGGGGTGGCGGCGGTCATCGACAAGGACCATGCCTCGTCCTTGCTGGCGTCGCTGGTGGGGGCGCGGGTGTTCATCATCTCGACCGCCGTCGACCGCGTCGCCCTGAACTACAAGAAGCCCGACCAGCGCGACCTGGCGTCGCTGACCGAGAGCGAGGCGCGCCAGTATCTCGCCGAGGGACATTTCGCGGCGGGCAGCATGGGGCCTAAAATTGAGGCGTGCCTGGCGTTCCTTGAACGAGGCGGCGGGGCGGCGCTCATTACCAGCCCCGAGCACATCGCCGGCGCCCTGCGCGGCGCGTCGGGGACCTGGATTGTCCCCGACGGGGTAGACCCGGCTCAGTTCTACGAGCGGGTCCAGGATGGAGTCAGCGTTTGACGCGTGAGATGGTCGAGGGGGTCAGGCCGTGGCCACGGCGCTGGGCGGCGCGCGACAGTATCGGCGTCGCCGTCATCGTCGGCGCCGCCCTGGCGCTATTCGTCCCGACGTGGCTGTCGGGCGGGCTGTGGATCGACGGCGACCTCGAGGCCTTCTATTGGCCGACGATGTCCGTCGTGTTCGAGGCCGTCCGCCAGGGCCGCCTGCCGCTGTGGAACCCCAACCTGCTCGGTGGGTTCCCGCTCTACGCCGACGGCAGCGTGGGGACGCTGTTCCCGCTGAACTGGGTGCTCGTCCCCTGGCCCCACGCCTTCATGCTCATCCCGTGCCTGCGACTGCTGCTGGCGGCGCTGGGCATGTACCTGTTCGCCCGCCGTCTGGCGGTCGGCGTGGCGGGGGCGACGGTCGCAAGTTTGGTCTTCGCCCTCAACGGCTTCACCGTCGGCCACTTCAGCCACATCGACCTGGCGAACGGGACGGCGCTGCTGCCGTGGCTGCTGGTGTGCCTCGAGCAGAGCCGCCGGGCCGAGGGCTGGCGGGCCAAGACGCGCTGGCTGCTCCTGGCCGCCATCGCCAACGGTCTGGCCTGGGTCAGCCTGCACCCGATGGCCCCGCTGATGATCCTGCTGGTGTCGGTCGCCTGGACGGTGTACCGGGGGCTGTCGGACTTCTGGCCCACTCTGGCGGGAAGCAGGTGGGAGGGGGGGGGGAAGGGTAGAAAGTCATCTTCCGCCTCGGGCAAGTCCAACCTCCCTAGTCTGGCCGAGTGGGAAGGGGGTAGGAAGGATGGGAAGGGGATTTCGTCCCCCACCTTCCCCCGCGTCGCAGCGCGCCGCTCCCCCTTCCTCCCCCACCTGTGGGGGGAGGAAGGGGGCAGGGGGCCGGAGGAGGGTCCCTTGCCCTCCTCCGGCGACAGGGCCCGTCTGCCCTTGAACCCGGTACAGATGCTCAGGCGAGGTCTAGGCTGGACACTGGCGGCGCTGGCCGTTCCCAACGTCGTCGCCGTCGGGTTGGCGGCGGCGCAGGTCGTGCCGATGCTCGAACTGGCGGGCGAGTCGCCGCGTCAGACGTGGATCACCAACACGGCGTTCAACGCGACGTACAGCCTGCCGCCCTACAACCTGATTGGCCTGGTGTGGCCGACGTTCTTTCACTCGGCGCACGGCGGCGTGCAGTGGGGGCTGTGGAACCTGGAGACGCTGGTCTACCTGGGCACGCTGCCCCTGCTGCTGACGCTGGCCGCCGTCGTCACCCGCCCGCGCGGCTACCATGTCCCGTTCTTTGTCCTGCTGGCTCTCCTGGCGCTGTGGACGGCGTTTGGCATCCACGTTCCCTGGAGCCCGCAGCGCGTCCTGTATCAACTGCCCGGCTTCAGCGTGCTGCGCGCCCCGGCGCGGTTCTTCTACGTGGCCGGTTTCGCCGGGGCATACCTGGCGGGGGTTGGTCTCCACACCCTACTGCAGCTCGACTTGACGCCCGTCACAAGACGCCGCCTCAAGTGGCTGCTCGTCGGCGCGGTCGCGCTGGCCGTCCTCATCCCATTAGTGGGGCAGGCCGTCGTCTTGTTCGTGGACCGCGCCCCGCAGCAGGCAGAGCGCGCCATCTGGGCGCTGTACCTCAACCAGCCCCACGCCACGCGGCTGCGCGTCGAGGACGTCGTCTTCGCGCTGCACGAGAAGTTTCGCCTGACCAACCGTGAGCTGTGGAAGAACATGGGGCTGCTGGTGGTGAGCGCGGGTCTGCTCGCGCTCTGGCTGCGCGGGCGGCTGGCGGCGCGGACGTTCACCGTGGCGGCCGTCGCGTTGACGGCTCTCGACCTCGTCTTTCTCGCCACACAGTTCGTGACCGTCGTGCCGCTGGCGCGGTTCACCGAGCCGTCGCCGTTGGCGCAGCGCCTGGAGCAGGCCCTGGACCGGGCGCGCTACTTTACCGTCGTCGGTGAGGACGAGCAAGCCTCGCTCAAGTACCTGCCCTTCGACCTGGCCGACTTCAACGGGCAGACGAGCCTGGCGATGGCGCGGCCGAGCGCCTACATGGCGGCCGCGACGCGCACTGAGACGCGTCTGCTCGACCTCGCCAACGTGCGCTATCTCCAGGTCAAGACCGAGCCGCCGCGCGACACCCGCACGCGCTTCGGCATGCAGTTCAACGAGTTGCGGCCCCTGGTCACGCTCGACACCGAGACGCCAGCGGTCCTGACGACCTTCGCGCCGCCACCCCACCCCAGCCGGGGCCTGAGCCTCCTGCTGGCGCTGTCGCAGGCCGTCGACGTGCCGCAAGGGGCCGAGGTCGGCGAGGCGCTGGTGACGGATACGAGTGGGCAGACACGCCGCTGGCCCTTGCGGGCGGGTATCGAGGCCAGCGAGTGGGCGTACAAGCGGCCCGACGTCGCCGCCAGCGTGAAGCACGACTTCGCGCGGTCGGGGTTCGCGTGGACCGAGCGTGACGACACCGGCCAGACGTTCGAGAAGAACCTCTTCTACGCCGAGTTGAACCTGACCGATGGCGACGCGCCGCCACTCGCTATCGAGCGCGTGCAATTCCGCGCCACGCGGCCCGACGTCACGCTGCTGATCTTTGGCATCGGGCTGCGCAGGGCTGACGACAGCGTGGTCAGCCTTGACCGCTACAGTCTGGCTCGCTACCGCCAGACCTACGCCGAGCCGAGTGTGCGCCTGCTCGCCAGCGACAGCGCGCTGCCCCGCGCCTTCCTGGTCGGGCAGGCCGTCCGCTACGACCAGCGCTGGCAGGCCCTCGACCGCCTGGGCCAGCCGAGCTTCGACGTTACGCGCCGCATCACCCTGGAAGGGGCGGTCCCGGCCGAGGCGGCGGCCCTGGTGGTTTCAGGCCCGCCCGACAAACGCGCCCCGCTACCCGCCGCTCCCGCCCCGGCTAGCTTAGGCACGGCGCGCATCATCGGTGAGACGGATACCCAGGTGACGGTCCAGGTGGACGCCGCCGCGCCCGCGTTCCTGGCCCTGGCCGACACCTACTATCCGGGCTGGTCGGCAACGGTCGATACGCAGGCGACGCCTGTCCTATTGGCCGACTATACGTTTCGCGCGGTGGTCGTGCCGCCGGGCGCGCACACCGTCACGTTTTCCTACGCGCCGACGAGTGTTCGGCTAGGCTTCGCCGTCTCGTTACTGACATGGGTTGGTGTGGCCCTGGCGGCCTGGCTGTGCCGCCCGCGTGCCTTAAGCCATCAGCCATAAGCTGTCGCCATGCGCTGATCACGAATAGCGTCCCGTGGGGGGTACGTGTGACAAGTGAGCTGGCCCGGTCATCGCCAACTTCACTGAGTTTCCGCCGCTGGTTGACCCACCGTGACGTGTGGGGCTGTGCGGTCCTGCTGACGGCCACGCTGGCCCTGTTCCTGCCGATGCTGCTGACCGGCGGGTTGTGGGTCGCGGGCGACCTCGAAGCGTCGTACTGGCCGACGATGGCCCTGGTCTACGGGGCGCTGCGCGAGGGGCGGCTGCTGCTGTGGACGCCGCACCTGCTCGGCGGCTTCCCCATCTTCGCCGACGGCAGCCACGGCCTGCTGTTCCCGATCAACTGGGTCTTGCTGGTCTGGCCCACCGGGTACATGCTCGTGCCGCTGCTGCGCACGCTGTTAGCGGCGTTGGGCATGTACCTGCTGACGCGGCGGCTCGGGGTCGGCGCGGCGGGCGCGACACTAGCCGGACTGGTGTTCGCCCTCAACGGCTCGAACACGAGCCACTTCAGCCACATCGACCTCATGAACGGCTGGGCCATGCTGCCCTTCGCGCTGCTGATGGCCGAGCAGAGCTATCGGGCGCGCACGTGGCGGGGGAGGATGGGCTGGCTCGTGGGGGCGACGGTCGTCATGGGCCTGGCGTGGGGCAGTCCACACCCGATGGCGCCGCTGATGATTCTGCCGGTGTATGGCGGCTGGGTCGCCTATCGCGGCCTGCTCACGCGGGACGAGGCCGGGGCGGTCGGGTGGCGGAGCCGAATCGGGTGGGTTGCCGCCGCGCTAGTCATCCCCGGCGTCCTGGGCGTCGGCCTGAGCGCGGTCCAGACCTTGCCGACACTGGAACTGGCCGCCGAGTCGCCGCGCCTGATCCGCGACCCGTACTTTAACGCGTCCTATAGCCTGCCGCCGTATGAACTGCTGGCGCTCCTATGGCCGACGTTCTTCCACTCGGCGCACGACGGCGTCCAGTGGAGCCTGTGGAACCTCGAGACACTGGTCTACCTGGGGACGCTGCCCCTGGCGCTCGTCCTGGTGGCCTGGACGCTGCGGCCGCGCGGCTACCACCTGGCGTTCTTCACCGTCGTCGGCTTGCTAGCGCTGTGGGTAGCGCTGGGGCTGTACCCGCCGCTCAGCCTCCAGCAGTTCCTCTACGACCTGCCGGGCTACAGCGTCCTGCGTACGCCGGCGCGGTTCTTCTACCTCACCGCCTTTTGCGGCGCGTACCTAGCCGGGGTCGGTCTGCACGGCCTGTTCCGTCCCGACCTGGCGCCCGCCGCGCGCCGCCACCTGAAGGCGCTGATCATCGCGCTGGCCGTCGTCGCGGCCCTGATGCCGGTGCTCGCTGTTGTCGGGATGTGGTGGATCGAGGCCAATCCAGACGTGGCGGCGCGCCTGATCCAGAGCTACTATCTAGACTTGCCGCGCCTGACGCTGCTCCATGTCGATGACGTTGTGAACGCCTTGCGCGAGAAGCTGCGGCCGACGAACCCTGAGCTGTGGCGCAGTGTGGGCTGGCTGCTGGTGAGCGCCGCGCTGCTGGTGTTGGCGGTGTGGCGACGGGTGAACCGTCGGCTCCTGAGCGGGGTGATGGTCGCATTGTCGGCGGTAGAACTGGTGTACCTAGCGACGCTGTTCGTCGCGGTCGAGCCGCTCCACGACTTTGTCAACCCGGCCGCGCCGGCGCAGCATCTGCTGGAGACTCTCCACGGCGAGCGCTACTACACGCTAGTCGAGGACGACAATAAGGCGTCTATTCACAATAGTATGTTTGGTCTGTCCGACCTCAACGGCCAGAGCAGCCTGTACACGGCGCGGTGGAGCGACTACACGAGTCTGGTGCGGCGGACCGAGACGCGTTTGCTGGACGTCGCCAACGTGCGCGCTATCTGGTCGCCCAAGACGGTCCTGGCTGGGGAGCGCAGCCGCTTCAATGTGCGCTTCAACGTCCTGCACCCGATGACTGAGGTCGATGCCGCCACGCCACCCCTGCTGGCGACGTTTGACGCCCAGGGGCAGGCGACGCGCTGCATTCGGTTGCTACTGGCCTTGAAACAGGGGAGCGGACTACCGCGCGAGACAGAGGTTGGTCGGCTGCTCGTCACCAGTGGGCCGCGCGTGACAATTGTGCCGCTCGCGCGGGGGTCGAGATTGGGGCGAACGTGGCGCGCGCCAGTTCGAAACGAACCGAGAGCGGGGAAACCGACCCGATGGTCGAGCGGCAGATTTCGTATACCGAACAGTGCCTTACCACCGACGGCCCGCTCGTGACCATTGACCGCCTCGAATTCCAGGCAAGCCGCCCGGATGTCGTTCTCCAGGTCTACGGTATTGGCCTACGGGGGACGGAGCGGGCCGACGTGCGGAGCCTGGACCGCTTCTCGCTGGCGCGCTATACCTTGACCTACGAGGATGACAGCGCTCGCCTGTTCCGCAGCGCCTCGACGCTCCCCCGCGCCTATCTCGTTGGCCAGGCCGTCCAGTGGGACGACAGGCGCGCGGCTCTCGACCGGCTGGGCCAGCCGGGCTTCGACGTCACGCGCCGTATCACGCTCGAAGGCGCCGCACCGGTTGAGGCTGCAGGCCTGATCGTGGCGGGGCCGAGTGACCCGAAGGCTGCTTTGCCGGCCGCCCCGGACACAGCTGCATTGGGCGAGGTGAACGTCGCGGCCTATACTGATATGGATGTGACACTCCAGGCGACAACTCAGGCGCCAGCGTTCCTGGTTCTGGCCGATGCCTTCTTCCCCGGCTGGGTGGCGCGGGTGGATGGACAGGAGACGCCGATCCTGCGCGCCAACACCTTCTTCCGCGCTGTCTATCTGCCGCCGGGGGCGCATACCGTCACGTTCTCGTATGAGCCGCGCAGCGTCCGCCTCGGCTTCCTCATCAGCGCCTTGACCTGGGCGGCGCTAGTCGTCGGCGTAGTGTGGTTGTGGCGGACTAAGTAAGGACGACTCGTGTTTCTGTTTGGTCCGGTTGTCTTCTTGATCGGGCTGGCTCTGGCGGCCTATACCCTCCTCGACCTGGCGCGCCACTGGTCGGCGTTCTGGGACGACGATGTGCGCCCCGACGAGCGCCAGCGCGCCTATCGCGTCGCCTTCTTCATCCTCGTGCCCATCGGCGTGCTGCTCCACGAGCTAGGCCACGCGGCGGCCGTGTGGCAGTTGGGGGGGCGGGTCGTCGAGTTCAATTGGTCCTTCCTGTCGGGCTACGTCGTGCCCGACCGCGCCTTCGCGCCGCTGGGCGAGTGGTGGCTGTACTTCTCTGGCAACCTCGTCTCCATTCTGCTCGTGCCACTGGCCCTGCTCGTTCTGCTGCTGCCGGTCGGCCCGATGGTGAAGTTTGTGGCCTTCGCCTTCGCCCAGTTGGAGTGGTACGTCGCGCTCATCGGCTACCCGCTCCTGAGCCTGGGCGGGGTCGAGGGCGACTGGGTTGGTATCTACCGTATCCCGCCGCTGCCGCTCCGCGTGGCCATCGGCGTGGCGCACATCGGCCTGCTCATCCTCGGCTTCTGGGTGAGCCGCCGCCCCAGAGTCCGCCGCTGGGAACTGCTGCTGAGCCGGGCCGCCCGCGAGCGAGTGGCGCGCGCCGAGCGCGCCATCCAGGAGCGGCCCGGCGACCCGCGCCCCAAGCTCGAACTCGGCGCGTTCTATCTGGAGAATGGCGAGGCCGGGCTGGCGAAGGCTGCGGTTCGGCAGGCGCTCGCCATCGACCCCCACCACCCCGACGCGCTCGTGGCGGCCGGCACCCTGGCCGGGCGCGAGGAGAAGTTCGCCCAGGCGGCGGTGTACTACGCCCAGGCGCTGGCGCGGCTGCCTGAAGGCCCGCCGCAGGCTATGGTGGCGGCGCGGCTGGGCCAGATCTACCTGCGGATGGATAAGCCCACCGACGCGGTCGAAGCCTTCTCGCGCGCCATCAACAATGGCGTGACGAACGCCGAGGCCTTCTACTGGCGCGGGCGGGCGTACCTCAGACTTGGCAACAATCGGCTGGCGCGCGGCGACTTCCAGCAGGCGGCGGCACTCGATCCGGGTGGCGCAGTGGGCCAGCAATCGCTGCGCGAACTCCGTGACATTGACATTAGAGAGCCATCATGATGACAGGACTCGAATTCTTGACCTCCATGCGCTGCCTGCTGTGTGGCCAGGACCATACACCCGAGGGCGTCGACTACGTGTGCCCATGTGGGGGCGACGCGGGCGTCCTCGACGCCCAGTACGACTATGCGCGTCTCGCGTTGGCGTGGGACCGCGACGCGCTGGCCGGCGATCCGGACGCCTCGATGTGGCGCTACCTGCCGCTCCTTCCCGTCGCGCCCACGGCTGTGGTTAGTGGTCAGCAGGCAGCAGGCAGCACGCGGCAGGCAGCAGGCAGCAGGCAGCACTCAGCACTCAGCACTCAACCCTCGCCTTTGGCGAACGTGGGGGGGACGCCCTTGTACGCCGCGCCGCGTGTCGCTGAGGCGCTTGGCGTCCGCGAGGTGTGGATCAAGGACGACGGGCGCAACCCGAGCGCCTCGTTCAAAGACCGCGCCAGTGCTGTGGCGGTGCTCAAGGCTCGTGAGCGGAACGCGCCGGTCATCACAACGGCCAGTTCGGGCAACGCGGCGGCGGCGCTGGCCGTCATGGCGGCATCGGTGGGCATGCGGACCGTCATCTTTGTGCCGCAGACCGCGCCCCAAGCCAAGATCGCCCAACTGCTCGTCTTTGGCGCGCAGGTGTTTCTGGTCCAGGCTACCTACGACGAGGCGTTCGACCTGTGCCTGGCGGCGTCACGGGAGTACGGCTGGTACTGCCGTAACACGGCCTACAACCCGTACACCGTTGAGGGCAAGAAGACGGTGTCGCTGGAGATCTGCGAGCAGTTGGGCTGGCAGGTTCCCGACCGCATCTTTGTCTCAGTAGGAGATGGGAATATCATTTCTGGCGTGTGTAAGGGGTTGATGGACCTGCGCGCCCTGGGCTGGATTGACCGTCTGCCCAAAGTGGTCGGCGTGCAGGCGGCGGGGTCGGACGTGCTGGCGACGGCGTTCGAGCGCGGCACCGAGCGCATCGAGGCCATCCTGGCCGACACCGTCGCCGACAGCATCTGCGTTGGGGTGCCACGCGACGCCGTGCGCGCCTTGCGCTTCGTGCGCGAGACGGGCGGAGAGTACATCCGCGTCACTGACGATGAGATTCTGGCCGCCATCCCGCGCCTGGCGCAGTCGGCGGCGGTCTTCTCCGAGCCGGCCGGCGCGACCGCCTACGCCGGGTTGCTGGCCTACGCGGCGGCGGGACGGCTGGACCCTGATGAGCGGGTGGTAGTCATCGTGACGGGCAACGGCTTGAAGGACATCCCGGCCGCCATGCGCGCCGTCGGCGAACCCACCCGCATCGAGCCGACGCTGGGCAGTCTCGCGGCGGCGCTGGGCAGGTGAGTTGCGAGCCTGCTTGAACTCGTTGCACCGATAGCAGGCGGCAGCCAAGTTCTCCCGCTCGTCGCTCCCGCCATTGGCTAACGGAATAACGTGGTCGATGACCAGAGGCATGCCGATGACACGGCGCGACGTTTGGCAGTACTCACAGCGGTGATGAGCTTCGCTGAAAACTTGCTGGCGCAGCGCGGCTGGAATGGGGGGCAAGGTTACTCCAGCGGCAGTTCGTCCAGAGGTGGAATAGGATGACCATGCCAGCGCAAGAGCGCCCAGGCATAGGCTTGCGGACCATGAGACGGTCAGCGTCCTGCCGTAACTCAGCCAGTTCGCGCTGTTCGCTGTCCGTCAGTTGCCCGGCGGCGTTCTGTTCAAGAAGCTGGAGATGGCGCTGCTGTTGGCCCGCCGGTATCTGGGCCAGCGCGACCTTAAGGAGTTGAGAAGGGGGCGAACTCTGCATCGCGAGCAGTTCGGCTCGCATCTCAATAGAGGCGTTCTCGACCGAGGGTGGTAAGTTGCCGGCAATGCTCAAGGCTGCCAGAGCTTCTGGCGACTGGTTGGTCAACTGCGCCAACTGTTGGAGATGGCGATAGACCTCTTCAGGTAGCTCAACGGTCAAAGTCTGCTGTGTCACACTGCACCTTCGCCTCGTCATCGGCTGCCGTACTCGACTCAGCGAAGTATAATCTGGTGGTATTCCCACGTCAATTGAACTATTTGCCTTCGACCACGAAGAAAGGACTGTATCATGTCGCGTGCGATTCTCGGCCCGACGTTCGAGGAGATGCTCCACCCCAACAAGATTGAGCCAACCACCCGCCAGCGCGCGGTCCAGGCGCTGCACGACGCGCCCCTCGACCCGGTCAATCTCTACAACATCACCTGGCGCGGGCCGGACAACCGCATCAAGTACGAAGTCCTACCCCAGGAGCTAACGGGCGTCGCCGCGCCCATCGTCGTCATGTACGGACGCGACTTCCCGACGGGGGCGCACAAGGTCGGCGCGGCCTACTCGGTTCTGGCCGAGATGATCCTCTTCGGCCACGTTGACATTGACAAGAATACCGTCGTCTGGCCCAGCACTTGCAACTATGGCATCGGCGGGGCGTGGGTCGGTGGGCGCGTCGGGGCCAACTCGATCGTTGTGCTGCCCGAAGGCAGGAGCCGCGAGCGCTTCGAGCGCATCGAGAGCTACGGGGCGCACGTCATCAAGACGCCCGGCGTCGAGTCGAACGTCAAGGAAATCTACGACAAGACGTGGGAACTGCGGCGTGACCCGAACATCCGAATCCTCAACCAGTTCGAGCAGATGGGCAACTACCGCTTCCACTACCACGTCACGGGCAACACGGCGGTCGAGCTGGCCGCCGACTTGCAGGCGCAGGGCGTGGGTCAGGGCCACATCGCCGCCTTCTGCTCGGCCATGGGCGGCGCGGGGACCATCGCAGCAGGTGACCGCCTCAAGCAGGTGTTCAATACCCTCATCGTTGGCCTGGAGCCAACCCAGTGCCCGACGCTGTACAACAACGGCTACGGCGGCCACGACATCCAGGGCATCGGCGACAAGCACGTGACCTGGATTCACAACGTCCTCAACATGGACGCGATCATGTGCCTGGACGACATCGAGTGTAAGAAGGGCTTGCAGGTTCTGTCGAGCGAGGCGGGCCAGGCGGTCCTCTGCCACCGCTACGGCATCCCCGAGGACAAGGTGCGGACGCTGTCGACGCTGTTCGGCATCTCGGGCGTGTGCAATGTCCTGGGGGCCATCAAGACGGCCAAGCACTATCAGCTGGGCAAGGACGACGTCATCCTGACCATCTGCACCGACGCCATCGACCGCTACTACTCGGTCATGGACGACATGGCCGACACCTACGGCGCGATTGACGACGCGCGCGGCATGGCGTATGTCGAGGCCATCTTCCACGGCCAGAAGACGGACTGGATCAAGGACGGCACGCCCGACATGCGCCGCCAGTGGCACAACCTGAAGTATTACACCTGGGTCGAGCAGCAGGGCAAGACGGTCGAGGAACTCGATGCCCAGAAAGACCCGGCGTGGTGGCAGCAGCACCAGGCGCTCGTGCCGGAGATGGACAAGCGGATTGCCGAAGCGCGGAACACATAACTTGACAAAGCTGGCGGTTCTCTCGGACATTCACGGCAACCTGCCCGCGCTGGAGCGCGTGTTGGACGATCTCTCCCAATTCCAAATTGACCACGTCGTCGTGGCAGGCGACGTGGTCAACTGGGGGCCGTTCTCAGCCCAGGTGATGGAGCGCGTCGTCGGTGAGGGCTGGGCTGTCATTCGTGGCAACAACGAGTTCTACTTGCTCGACTATGGGACGCCCCGCGCCCCGACGGCATGGAACGACGCCGCGCAGTGGCCCCTGCTACCCTGGCTCAAGCGCCAACTGACGGGCCGCTGGGAGGCCGTTGTCGCTGCCTGGCCGGACACCCTCAGCCTGCGCTTCCCCGACGCGCCGCCCATCCGCGTCGTGCACGGCTCGGCGCGCAGCGCGTGGGAGTCGATCTTTCCCAATGTGACGCAGGCCGACGCCGAGACGCTGCTGGCGGGGGTGGAGGAGACGACGGTCATCGCCGCTCACTCGCACCTCGCCCTGGACCGTCACGTTGGGCGCTGGCATGTCCTCAATCCGGGTACGGTCGGCGTGCCCATTGACGGCACCCCCTATGGCAGCTACATGCTGCTGGACGGCGACGAGCGCGGCTGGCGGGCGACGCTGCGCCGCGTCCGCCTGGACCAGACGGCGGTGCTGGCGGAGTTCGAGCGGCAGCGGTTTACCCAGACGTGTGGGATTATCGGGGAGTTGGTCGTGGCGGAGTTCAAGACGGCCCGTCTCCAGGTCCATCCCTTCCTGCACTGGCGTGTGGCTACCTCCCCGACTGCCCCTATCGACCGGGCGCTCCTGGACAGGTACAGCCAGGTGAATCCCTGGGACTTCACCCCGGCGGCGTACCACGTTAACCTCTAGCCGTGAGGAATCAGGTCAGAGCGTGGCGTCTCTTGACATCACCTACCAGGCTGTCAGGCCACCGTCGATGGGGAGGGCCACACCGGTGATGAAGGCGGCGGCGGCGGAGGTAAGCCAGACGGCCGCCTCCGCTACCTCTTCGGGCCGGGCCAGCCGCTGCATGGGGTGCCGGGCCAGGAATGCTTGAGCGGGCGCTTCGCCGGCAGCGAGACTCGGGCTGGCGACTGGCGCTGGTGGCTCGGCCTCGCTGGGGCAGACGACGTTGACGCGAATACCCTGGGCGGCAAAGTCGACTGCCGTGGCCTTGGTCAGCGTGACGATGGCGCCGACGGCGGCGGCCGCGGCGGCGTAGTCGAGACGGCCCGCCAGCGCGCGCAGCGGCGCGACCGTCACCAGGCTGCCGCCACCCGCCTGAAGCATAAGCGGGATGAAGGTACGATAGCCCAGGTAGACGCTGGTGAGACAGCGGCGTAGCGTCGCGTCCCAGTCGGCCTCGCTCAATTCGTGCAGTGGGCGGGGCGCGCCAATATCAACTACGTGAATGAGGCCATGCGCAGTGTTGTAAGCGTCAAGCACCCGCTCCCGCACGGACGCCACGCCGGCCTCGTCTGAGACGTCCGCTGCGATGAACAGGGCATCGGTTGCGGCTGCCACCAGGGACAGTGTCTCGTGGCCCCCAGGCGCGTCGGTATCCACGAGCGCCAGGCGCGCGCCCTCGGCTGCGAGGCGCAGGGCGACGGCGCGTCCGACTGGCGAGCCGGCGGCGGTGACGATGACGACGTTGTTGGTGAAGGTAGGCATCAAGCCTCGACAGGGGCTGGGCTGGCGGCCCCGATGCGTTCCAGTTTTGCCTGATAGCCCCGCTCCGCCTCCGCGATCAGCCTCTCAAACGTCCCCGACGCGCGTCGGAAGGCCATCCAGTTGTTGAGCCAGTTGAGAAAGCGCTGGTCGCCGGGTCGGATGCAGGGATGAACACAGTCTAGATATGGCGTCACGGGCCGAGTATCAGCGTCGGTCAACACGGTACACTCGGGGTGAGTCCTGAGGAAGACCGGCACTTTGGTATCGTGCAGACACGCGTCTACCTCGCCCCGCACGACGGCCTCGAAGGCCTCGTCCGTTGTCGCATAGCGTCGCAGCGTGGCCCTGGGGAAGCGCTCGCGAATATGGATCTCCTGGGATGCGCCACTGGCGACGGAGATGCTGCGACTCGGCTGGTTGAGCGCGTCCTCACCGCTGAGGCCACGGTCGCGGCGCACGACGACGCGCCCTTCTTCGCACAGAATACTCAGCTGGGTGAACTCCACCTCAAACGCGCGCTGCGGGGTGTTGGTGTGCTTGACACTGATGTCCACGCGGCCGTCCAACAAGGCCGGGATGTGCTCGGCCCAGGGCATGTCCACGAACTCCGCGCGGACACCCAGGTCCTGGGCCAGCAACTCGCCCACCAGACCTACCAGACCGGCGGGCGCGCCGGTGTCTGGGTCGAGGAATTGGGCCGACGTATCGCCCCAGTGAGCAGACACGCGAACGCAGCCCCGCGCCCGGATTTCCTCTAAGAGCGATGGGGCGGTAGGCGATTCTCGGGTGGTCATGCCTGTTTCTCCTTTGCCGTCGTGCCTGGGCGCGATGGCCTAAATCGCCATGCGCCCGCCGTCGATGACCAGAGCAGCGCCTGTCACATGGCTCGCCTCATGGGAGGCGAGGTACAACGCCGCCTGCGCCACATCCAGGGGTGTACACAGCTTGCCCAGGGGGACATGCTGGGCGATGCGGGCGTTGCGGTTGGCAAGCGCGCCATCTCGTTCCTGGAGGAAGGTATGGCGGTCGCGCGTCGGCTTCTCCAACCCGCCAGGGCAGACGCAGTTCACGCGGATGTTGTAAGGCGCATAGCTGACGGCCATCTGGCGGGTCAAGGCCACGACGCCGCCCTTGGAAGCGCTGTAGGCTGCCTCACGCGGCGTCCCATGCAGGCCGGCCACCGACGCGGTGTTGATGATGACGCCGGACCGCTGCGCCATCATCACCGGCAGCGCGTGGCGCGCGCCCAAAAACACCCCCTTCAGGTTGATGGCGATGGTTCGCTGCCAATCCGCGTCCGTCGTCTCCAGGACCGTCGTCGCCTGGGGTAGATCGATCCCCGCGTTGCTGAACAGAATGTCGAGGCGGCCGAAGCGCTGCACGGTCTGCGCTACCATCGCTTCGGTGTCGCGCCAGCTTGAGACATCGACGCGCAGAAACAGCGCCTCGCCGCCGATCAACTCGGCTGTCTCTTGCCCAGCCTCGGCCACAATGTCGGTGACGACGACTCTGGCCCCTTCCTGGGCGAAGAGACGCGCGCTCGCCCGCCCGATACCCGACCCCGCGCCTGTGACGATGGCAACCTTGTCCCGTAGCCTCACGGTGTCTCCTTGCGCCTGGGCTAGCCGAGCTTCAACAAACGCGCCGCGTTGGCATAGACGAGCTTATCCACCACCGTCTCATCGAACGGGTACTCCAGGAAGCGCTGCCAGTCATCCAGCGGACGGAAGGGGAAGCCACTGGCGTAGATCACCTTGTCTTGCAGGATTGTGTTGGCCGCCTCGAAAATCGGTTGCGCGCCGGGCAAGAACTCGTAGATGGACGCTTCGAGGTACACGTTCTCGTGTCGGTAGGCCAGCGCGATCAACTCGGTGACCTGGGGCCAGACGCCATGAGAGCAGACCAGCTTCAGCCCCGGCAGGTCGTCGGCGACGTTGTCGACGGCGGCGGGGCCACCCCACTTTCCGACGAGGGGACCCATCGTGATGACCACCGGAATATCCAACTCCAGGCACTTGTGATACAGGGGATAAAAGAGCTTATCGTCGGGGTAGATTTTCGAGGAGTGCGGGTCGATGGAAATGCCCTTCAGGCCCAGTTGAGTGACGGCGCGCTCGATTTCGCGCACCGCTGCCGGCCCCTTAGTCGGGTCGATACCGGCGAACCCCGACAGCCGATCGGGATAGGCCCGCACACAGTCCGCGACGTAGTCGTTGCTGATGCCCCGCACCGGCGTCTGGCGCCCGGTGAATAGCGCGTGGCTGATCTCCGCCCCATCAAGCGCCGCGATGAACTGCGCCAGGGGTTCGGGATTGGGGCGCGGGCAGTGGAAGAAGACGTCCCAGTCGTGGCGGCTGGGATACATCGCCATATACTCTTGCGTATTGGGACGGGCACGGAAATCGATGATGCGCATTGTTCATCTCCTGTGGCGTTAAGGGCGCTGTATCGGCCTCCAACGCGCGGCGGCTAGTCTTTGCGGTCGCCGAGAATCCACTCCGCGTTCTTGTAGAGCGCCTTGTCGAGGACATCGGGCCGCAACGGGAGGCGACAGAATTCCTCGACGGTCTGCTTGAGGGGCCGCTCTGGGTAGCTGCTGGCGAACAGAAAGCGGTCGGCCAGGAACCAGTTGGCGGCTTCGATGTAGTGGCTGACGCCCGGCATGCCCGGAATGTAGACATAAAAGTCAGGCGCTAACCAGACGTTGCGGTACATGAAGGCGATGCCCAGGAACTCCATGATGTACGGCCAGCCCGCGTGCGGCACGACGATGAGCAGGTCTGGGAAGTCGGCGGCGATGTGCTGCAAGCGGATCGGCTCGACGTAGCTCAGGTCAGGGCCAAGGAAGATGCTCATGGACAGGGACAGGATAGCCCCCAGCTCCTGGCACTTGGCGTAGATGGGGTAGAGGCGCTTGTCGTCGGGGTATACCGGCGGGTCGCTCCACCCGCCGTCCACGCAAATACCCTTGAAGCCAAGCTGCGTGATGACCCGCTCGACTTCCGCCACTGCGCTAGGCACGTCATTGAGCTGCACGCCGCCGAAGAGGTGAAACCGGCCAGGGTACAGTTGCCCCAACTCGTAGACGTCGTTGTTGTCCACGTGACCGTACTTAGGGCCGGCCTGTCGTCCCATCACGACCGCCTGGGTGATGCCTGCTTCGTCCATCTCAGAGATCAACAACTCAATGGAGCGCTGCTCGGCCGACGGCACTGGGCCGCAGTCCCAGGTGAACGGCGAGATGTGGCGGCGGTCCTTCGGCGGCGAGCCGGGCCGGTACATCGAGAGGGACTGAAAACTCTTGTAGGGAGGACGGATGCGGAAGTCGATGATCATGGTGTGCGCCTCCTAGAAGACGAGATGGC
Source organism: uncultured Anaerolineales bacterium (assembly GCA_964557745.1). Taxonomy (GTDB): domain Bacteria; phylum Chloroflexota; class Anaerolineae; order Epilineales; family JAHCIE01; genus JAHCIE01. Next base: position 7,985 of record CAZLBQ010000020.1, on the reverse strand, counting down.
CGCCGTCGACAACCAAGGTGTGGCCGGTGACATAGTCGGCTTCGTTCGAGCACAGGAAGACCGCTGCGCCGACGAGGTCCTCTGGCTGGCCGAGCCGTTTGAGCGGAATCTTCTCCCGGATCAGCCATTCAAGCCAGGCGGCCTTGGCGGCCGGGTCGGGGTTGGGCGCCAGTTCGGTGTCAATGGTCCCCGGCGCGATGGCGTTGACGGTGATGCCGTAGGGAGCGAGATGCGCCGCCATCGACGTCGTTAACTGCCGCATGCCCGCCTTCGAGATGTCGTAGATGATGGTGGGGCGGGTCGAGGCCACGAAGCCCGAGGTCGACGCGGTATTGAGGATCTTGCCGCCCGGCCCCTGGTCGATCATCACCTGGGCGACTTTCTGGGAGGCAAAGAAAGCCGATTTTAAGTTGACGTTGATGAGGCGGTCCCACTGCTCCGAGGTATAGGCGAACATGTCACGGTGCGGGGAGGCGATGCCCGCGTTATTGTGTAGGATGTCGATGCGGCCGAAGCGCGCCACGGTCTGGGCCACCATCTGATCCAGGCTATCCAGGTCAGACACGTCGATGGCGAGCGCCAACGCCTCGCCACCGAGCGCCTGGATGTCGTTCGCCGTCGCCTGCGCCTGCTCCTGCCGAACATCGACGATCACGACATGCGCGCCCTCGCGGGCAAAGCCCAGCGCAATCGCTCGGCCAATCCCGCGCGCCGCGCCGGTGATGATAGCCACCTTCCCATTCAGTCTCACAGGGCCGTCCTTTCGCGGCGGGTAGCAAGTGACAGGCTGCCCGCTGCTGGCGTCACAGTTGGAAGTGGGGATCGAACGAGTCGCGCAGCCAGTCGCCGACGAAGTTGATGCCGGCCGTCGTCACGGCGAGGGCCACACCGGGGAAGAACCCTAACCACCAGGCGCTCGTCATGTATGCCACGCCTTCCTGGAGGATGCGGCCCCAACTGGGCACGGGCGGCGGCACGCCCATGCCGATGAAGCTCAAGCCGGCCTCCAGGATCATCGCCAGCGCCACCGAGTACGACGCGATGATGATGACCGGCGTCAGCACGTTCGGGAGGAGATGTCGATACACAATCCTCAACTCGCCCGCGCCGATCGCGTGCGCCGCCTGCACGTAGTCCATCTCACGCAGCGACAACACCTCGGCGCGCACGACACGGGCGTAGACCACCCAGTTGACGAGCGCAATGACGAGAATCACGTTGGGCGCGCTGTTGCCGAGGACGGCGATGACGGTGATAGCGAGGATTTCAACGGGGATGGTGAGCTGCGAGTCGGCCAGCCGCATCAGGACGGTGTCCAGCGCGCCGCCAAAGTAGCCGGCGAGCAGGCCCAGGCCGACCCCAATGGGCGCGGCGATGGCCACCGACAGCAGGCCCACCAGCAGCGAGATGCGCCCGCCGTAGAGGATGCGGGTGAACAGGTCGCGGCCAAGCTGGTCGGTGCCCAGGAGGTGGGCGAACGAGCCGCCCCTGGCCCAGAACGGCGGAATGAGGCGATTCGCCAGCTCGACCTCCAGGGGATCGTAGGGCATGAGCGAGGCGCCCACGGAGACGGCGATGGCGACGACGACCAGAATGACCAGCCCCAGCATCCCCAACTGGTTGCGTCGCAGCGACCACCGCAAACGCATCCACATCGTGCGGTGGGGGCGCATCTCATTCTTATGGAGCGTGAAGGCCAGCTCCGCTGAGGGGCGCTGGACACGGACTGCCGGCGACGGCTGGGCGTTCAGGGGTTCGTTCATGACCCGCGACCGCCCCCGTGGCGGATACGTGGATCAATCACCGCGTAGGAGAGGTCCACGACCAGCGTCACCAGCACGACGATGACAGCCGTCACCATCGCCACGGCCTGCATGACCGGGTAGTCGCGCTGAGTGATGGCGAGGACGGCGGTGCGGCCGATGCCGGGCCAGGCGAACACCGTCTCAATGAGGACTGCTCCACCCAGCATCAGCGCCACCTGCAAGCCCAGCACGGTGGACACGGCCAGCAGAACATTGCGGAACGCATGACGCCAGATCACCAGCAGCGGACGCACGCCCTTCGCGTGGGCCGTGCGAACATAGTCGGCCATGAGGATTTCGACCATCAAGCCGCGGATGACGCGGGTAAGACGGCCAATGAAGGTCATCGACAGGGCGATGGTGGGGAGCACGAGGTGCGCCAGGCCGCCTCGGCCTGACGTGTAGAACAGGCCGAGGCCCAGGGGGAAAACGAGGATCAGCAGGATACCCAGCCAGAAGGGGGGCACGGTGAAGCCCGCCAGCGCGAAGGTGAGAACGGAGCGATCGATCCAGGTATTGCGTTTCACGGCGGCGAGGATGCCCAGGGGAAAGGAGACGCCGATGGTGAGCAGGAACGCGGCGGTGGAAAGCTCGATAGTCGCGGGCAGGCTCTGCAAGACCAGACCCAGCGCGGGGGTTCGGTAGCGCAGCGACTCGCCGAAATCCCCCCGCGCCAGTTGGCTCAGGAACCGCACATACTGCACCGGCAGCGGCTGGTCCAGGCCCAGCGCTCGCCGCATCGTCTCGATGTCCTGAGCCGTGGCCGTCGGGCCGGCCATGAGCAGCACCGGGTCGCCGCTCAGCCGGCCGACGAAGAAGATGAGGGTCGTCACGCCGAAGAGAACGACGAGACCCTCGAAAAGGCGCCGAATGATGTAGCCAATCATAGGCGGGGCAGGCGCGCAGGACGCCCGTCAGCTACCTGTGATCTTGCCGAAGTGAATGAAGTAGCCATAGTCCGGCTGCCACTTCACCGACTTCGACGCCGCGAACGTCAGCGGTTGCTGGTACATGAACACCCAGGGGGCGTCATCCTTCAGAAGGGCCTTCAAGGCGCTGCCGTTCTTCTTTAGGTCGTCGTCATTGGCGGAGGCGTAGTAGGCTTCGATGAGCCGGTCGGCGTCCTTGTTCTGGTAGTAGTAGCCGCGCGTGTTCGACTTGAACAGCGTGTTGAGATGGCGGCCGCCTGGCTGGATGCCCGAATGGGTGAAGAAGTACATGCCGTTCTTGATGGCCCCGCCGCCGGGCTGCCGCGTGCCGTGGTAGCGCGTGTTGAAGCCGGCCGCGTCGGTGATCTCGATTCTGACCTTGACGTTGATCTTCGCCCAGTCGGAGATCATCGCCTGCGCGACATCCTGCAGGTTGGCGGCGCCTTCGATGCCGGGGGCGACCACGATGTACGTCTCGAAGCCGCTCTCCTTACCGGCGTCCTTCATCAACTGCTTGGCCTTGTCCAGGTTGTACTCGTAGGGTGCGACGGACGGATCGTCGCCCAGCATCAACGGACTAAACCCGCCTGTGACCCGAGTGACCCGACCGCCAAAGATGTTCTTGACAATCGAGTCCCAGTTCACGGCGTAGTTCATGGCCTGCCGGACGCGCTTGTCCTTGAACGGCTCGTTGAGCGTATCCATCCCGCAGTAGACGGCCCGCTCGTTGGGCAACGCGAGCACCTGGTGGTTCGGCGACGCTTCGATGTCTTTGATGCGCTCGAACGGGACGGTATTGATGAAGTCGACCTCGTTGGCGAGCAGCGCCGCGACGCGAGTGCTGTCATCGGGGATGGGGCGAATGACCAGGCTCTCGAAGTAAGGCTTCCCGTCCCACCAGTCGTCGTTGCGCGTAAACTCGATGCGCTCCCCCTTGACCCAACGTTGGAACTTGTACGCGCCGGTGCCAATCGGCTTGTCCGCGAAGCCCTGCCGTCCCCCCACCTGCTTGAAGTAGCTGGGTGGCTGCACGAGGAGGTCGGTCATGTCGGCTGGGAACGCAAACGTGGGAGCCTTGGTGGTGATCTCGAGTGTTAGCGGATCAACGATCTTGATCTCTTTGATATTACCGACCAGGAAGGTGACGTTCGGGGACTTCTCCTCAGGGTCGAGGTAGCGGTCGAGGGTGAACTTGACCGCGTCGGCGATGAATGGCTCGCCGTTATGGAACTTGACGTTGGGCCGCAGCTTGAGCACCCACACATCAGGTTTCTGACGCTCGTAGGAGAGGGCCAGCTCCGGGCCGAGGGGAACAGGTCGGACGAGGTGGTCGGCAAAGGCAGCGATGGAGATGAGAGTGGCTGTGTCGTTGGTCTGCACCGTATCGAGCGATACGGCGTCACCCTGTAGGGCGACACGGAGCGTTTTCCCGGCGGCCCCGCCACCACCCGCTGGCGCTGCGGGCGCGGCCGTCGCCTTGGCGGCCGGGGCGGCTGTGGGCGCCGTCGGGCTGACTGTCGGCGTCGGCGCGCACGCCTCCAGGACGGCCCCAACGCCCGCCAGCATCAGGAGCCGCAAGGTGGCTCGGCGCGACAACTTGCGGTTCAACAGGCTTTCCGATTCACGCATGGTTGTGTCCTCCTCCATTTCTCATCGACTGGACCGCGACCTTCGAAACACCGTGGGCCAGGCTGGCCCAATTCGGAGCCGTGCCGTCAAATTACGCGTCACGGAGCGCTACGTTTCGACAAAAGAAAGTGCAGCGTCGGCAGTGGCTAAGGCGGCGTGGAGGATCACAATGCGCACCTGGCGCAGCCCTGAGGCAGCGCAGGCGAAAAGGGTTATAGCAGCAGTATAGGGCAGTTTCCGGTCCGTCGTAAGGGACTATTCGGGTCAAATATGTGAGCCGGGAGTATCTCAAAGCGAGCGGCCAGACTTAGAAACAGCAGGCCCACATGCGTGGCATGACGCATGTGGGCCTGCGGCTGCGGGAAGCGCTTGCCCCACTCGCGGCTCTAGCGGCGAGGCAGGCCGGTTGCGGTAAGCGTCGCGGGCGTGGCCGACGGTGTAGCTGAGAGGGCGGGCGTGGCGGTGGCCGTCGCACCGACGGTCGGCGCGGGCGGCGTCGATGGGACAGGGCTGGGTGTCTGGGCGACGGTGGCCGTGGCGGTGACGGTCGCTGTCGCCGTTGGGGTGGGTGTGGCGGTGGGCGGAACGGGCGGCGTCTCACCCCGCATCAGGAAGGGCAGGAATAGCTCGTAGCGGCTGAAGCCGGGCCGGAAGGTCGCCGTCGACCCGTCGTAGACATCGTCGGCGAGGGTGACGGTAACGCCCGAGTCGGTGACGACATTCCCGGTGGCGAAGTAGGCCGTCACCTGCTTGGACCAGATGGGCAAGGCATCCAGAACGGCGCGGCCGGTGTAGTCGGTGGTCAGGGTCTGATAACCGGCGTTGGCGTTGCCCTGGATCACAAACAGGACGGTCTTCTGGCTCAACGGCGCGCCGGCGGCGTCGCTCAGAGTGGCGACGACCCCAGTGCTGCCGGTGGCCGGCGCAGCCCCTAAGACGAGGCGGGTGGGCTGGCGGGCGATGGTGAGCGGGCTGGACGCGGCGGAGGGCATGTAACTGGCATTGCCGCTGTACGCTACCCGAATATCTGTCTGGCCGGGCCGGTCCAGGGTAAGCAGCGTGACCCTTGCGCGGCCGCTGGCGTCGGTCAGGGCGTCGCGCTGCTGCGCCCCGACGCTGAAACTGACGACCTGATTCGCCAACGCGACGCCGTTACTTGTCAGAATCGCGCTCAGGTTGACCTGGTTGCCGTAGATGCTTACCGACGGCGGCGCTTCGAGGGCGAGGTCGGTCTGCGGTAGCGGCGGTGGCGGCGCGTCGGCGTCACCCGATTGAACGGCGGCGGACGGGGTATAGAGCCGCCCCATGTTGGTCGCCAGCGTGACCAGCCCAACGCCGTTAGCCGCCTGGACGATGAAGCGCAGGTCCGCCCCGTTGGCCGAGCCGAGAGGCAGCGCGCCCTGCCAGACGGTGGAGTTGCGCGCGTTCTGCGTCAGGTCCAGCGACTGCCACTCCTGGGGCGAGGGCGCGGCGGAGTTGACATACGTGACCCAGACCTCCTGGATACCGGCCGCGGGCGAGCCGGCCACGGTGACGGTAAAGGTGACGGTCTTGTTGGCGGTGATGGCCGCGACGCGCGAGATGGCGGGCGCGGCGGCCAGGGCGGGGATGTTGCCGCTATACGAGTTTACGTTGTTGCTGTAGTACAGTCGGAAGTTCAGACGGCTGAAACGCCGCAGCGTTCCCGCGGCCCCCGTCGCCGCCGACCTGAACTGGGCGGGCGTCACGACGAGGCGCGTCGCGCCGCCGCTGCCCAGGGCGTCGAAGAAGTTGATGCCCCAGGGTTGGACGGGGAAGAAAACGTCGGAGCGGAACGGCGTGCGGATGGGACTAAGCTCCGTCGCCGCGGCGCTGGTCAAGGGGAGTACGCCCGGCTGGTCGCTCGCCAACCCGCCACGAAAGCCGACGCCACGCAGGACGGTGTTGGCGACGCTGACGTTGCGGGTCTCAAGTGGCAGGACCGGCTCGTTGGGGTTGACGGAGATGCCGTTCGCGCCTGACAGATAGGTTGTCGTGATGACCCGACCGCTGGTCACATCCTTGAACGGGACGGCGGCTGAGGTCAGGGTGGGGGTCATCACCAGGTCGGCGTAGGCCAGCCCGAGGGTACGACCGGGATTGGTGGTGGCGGGCGTGGGCCGGGTGATGACCGAGGCGTCGTTGGCGACGGGCAGCCGAGGGCCAGTCATGTTGACGGCCAGCATGGGCAGGCCAAAGAGCGTTGCTTGCAGGACGGTCTTGGCGTGCAGGGGGCGCAGCGTCGGCGTGCCTGCCAGGTAGCCCAGTTTGGCCGCGACGAGGGCCTTGCCGATGGGGACGGCCTGCGAGCCGGTGCGGAGCTGCCGCGCGAAGGTCGTGTACAGCCGCTCGCCGTACTCCTTCACGTCCGTGTCGCCATACTGGTAGCCTGTGCCCGCGATGAGGGTAGCGCCCTTGCGGGCAAATGCCGAGGGCCAGTCGGGACTCAGCGTGATGCCCGGCACGCCGTCGGCGTCGACGGTGTTGTAGCCCGCGTGGCAGCCCGCGCTGAAGATGACGGTGTTCCGCAGATCGACATTCGAATTTGCCACGTCAGAGGCCAGGAGGCGGGTGCGGTAGTCGGCGGCCAGCGCGCTGCCCGCGCTGAAGTGGCCTGCCAGGAAGACCAGGTCGTGGCGGTTGCCCAGGAGCTTGCCGCGCAGATCGTCGGCGCTCCAAGCGCTGGGGTCCTGGGGCGTGTCGCCGCGTGGCTGGATGAGGCTGTCGACGGGCAGTTGCGTACCGACTTCTAGCTCCTGTTTCACGGCCAGTGCGGCGTCCTGGAGGAAGTCGTAGCCTGTGACCAGGCTGGGCGACGTCAGCGGGACCACGCCGCCCTCGGTCGCCAGGTACGCGTCGAGAACGGCGGCGACATCAGCCGCCGTCTCGGTCAAGCGGCCCACGGCGAGATTGGGGACGGGGAAGGGCGAGCCGTTGAGGGTGACGGCGGTCGCTTCGCCGTAGCGGTCCTGGCTCAGGAGATAGCCGAGGCGCAGGCTGGCCTGCGAGGCGCTCTTGTCCAGCACGGGCGGGATGAAACTTGTCTCGTTGGCGAGGGGCGAGCGGTCGGGATGGCGGAAGAACGGAATGACGGCGTCGCTGCCGACGATGACAACGTACTCCAGCGGGTTGAGGCGGTGACCATCCGCGCCCGTGGGGGCCTGGGTGCGGTCGACCAGCTCCTTGATGGCGAGGGCGACATAATTCTTGGCCGTCGGACACTCGGGATGGCGGTCGGCCTGGAGGTTGGCGGCCTTGACCCGGTCGTCCTGCCCAACGTCGACCACGACGCCCGCGACCTCGGGCCGCGCCGCCAGTTGCGCCAGCCGCGCCTGGACAGCTGCCTTCTCCTCGGCGGTCCACGAGAGGCGGCTCGTGTCGACCAGGATAATGGTCTTGTAGCCGCCGGCCATCGGCGTCAGGGTGGAGGGGACGCGGATGGGCGCGACGTCGGCGCACGCGCCGGCCGCCAGGCTCACCTGGAGGGTGAAGGGCTTGTCGGGGCTGAACGCGCCGTCGCGGCCACGGACACGGATGTAGTATTCACCCTCGTTCTCCCAGGTGCGGGCGCTAATGACCTCGTCGGGGGTCCCGTTCATAGCGG